>NZ_JBEOXU010000121.1:0-18912 GCF_040296725.1 Streptomyces sp. NPDC002044 | reverse complement strand
GACATCGTCTTCGACGACGACCCCACCTCCCTCCACCTCACCCAGTACACACAGCCCGCCCTCTTCGCCCTCGAAACCGCCCTCCACCGGCTCCTGGAGACCTGGGGCGTCACGCCGGACCAGGTGGCGGGTCACTCCATCGGCGAGCTGACGGCCGCGCACGTGGCGGGAGTGCTGTCGCTGGAGGACGCGGCGCTGCTGGTGGCCGCCCGCGGCCGCCTCATGGGCGGCCTGCCCACCGGTGGCGCCATGGCCGCCCTCGAAGCCACCGAGGCCGAAACCCTGCCGCTGCTCGGCGC
Organism: Streptomyces sp. NPDC002044; assembly: GCF_040296725.1. Taxonomy (NCBI): domain Bacteria; kingdom Bacillati; phylum Actinomycetota; class Actinomycetes; order Kitasatosporales; family Streptomycetaceae; genus Streptomyces; species Streptomyces sp. NPDC002044. Next base: position 18,613 of record NZ_JBEOXU010000121.1, on the reverse strand, counting down.
ACGGGTCTCCCTCGCGGCCGTCAACGGACCCGACGCCATCGTCATCTCCGGCGACGAAGACGCCGTCGAACGGATCCGGACCCACTTCGACGCACTGGGCCGCCGCACCCGGCGGCTCACCGTCAGCCACGCCTTCCACTCCCCCCACATGAACCCCATCCTCGACGAGTTCCGCGCCATCGCCGCCGGGCTCACCTTCCACACCCCCCGCATTCCCGTCGTGTCCAACGTGACCGGCGGCTTCGCGACCGCCGAGGAGCTCGCCTCGCCGGACTACTGGACCCGGCACATCCGTGAGGCCGTCCGCTTCCACGACGGTGTGCGCGCCCTCGACGCCGCCGGGACGAGCGTCTACCTCGAACTGGGCCCGGACGCGGTGCTCACCGGCATGGCCCGCCAGACGCTCCAAGGGCCCGGCGAGGACCGCGCGGCCCTGCTCGCCGGGCTGCGCCGGGGGCGCCCCGAGGCCACCACCCTGCTCGCCGCCGTCGCCGCGGCCCACGCGCACGGCGCCGGTGTGGACTGGGCGGGCCTGTTCGCGGCGCGCGGCGGGCGGCCCGTGCCCCTGCCCACGTACGCGTTCCAGCGGGAGCGCCACTGGCTCGACGCTCCTGCCGCGGAGGCGCCGGCCCCCCCGGAATCGGCCTCGGCGGGATCCGCCGGGCGCGCGGCGCAGGCCGCGGCCGGCACCGCGGCCCGGGCTCCGTCCGTCGCACACGCGGACCTGGCCGAGCTGGTGCGCACCCACATCGCCTTCGTGCTCGGCCACGTCACGGCCGGGGCGGTGGACACCGCCCGCAGCTTCAAGGACCTCGGCTTCGACTCGCTCTCCGGAGTGGAACTGCGCGACCGGCTCCAGGCGGCGACGGGGCACGCGCTGCCCGCCGCGCTGGTCTACCACCACCCCACGCCGGACGCCGTGGTCCGCCTGCTCGAAGAGCGGTACGCCGGCACCCGGCCCTCCGGCGAGGGCGAGGGCGAGGGCCCGTCCGCCGCCGGCCGGCCCCCGGCGGACGCGGCCGACCCCGTCGTGATCGTGGGCATGGCGTGCCGTTACCCGGGGGGCGTCCGCTCCCCGCAGGACTTGTGGCGGCTCGTCGCCTCCGGCACCGATGCCATCGGCCCGTTCCCCGCCGACCGCGGCTGGGACCTGGCCGGCCTGTACGACCCCGACCCCGACCACCCGGGGACCACGTACGCCCGCGAGGGCGGCTTCCTGACGGGCGCCGCTGACTTCGACGCCGAGTTCTTCGGGATCAGCCCGCGCGAGGCCGCCGCGATGGACCCGCAGCAGCGGCTGCTGCTGGAGACCGCGTGGGAGGCTTTCGAGCAGGCGGGGATCGCCGTGGACGGGCTGCGCGGTTCCCGGGCCGGGGTGTTCGTCGGCGCGAGCGCCGCGGACTACGGGCCGCGTCTGCACGAGGCGGCCGACGGCTACGACGGCTACCTCCTCACCGGCAGCGCCGCGAGCGTCGCCTCGGGGCGCCTCGCCTACACCTTCGGGCTGGAGGGCCCGGCGGTGACCGTCGACACCGCGTGCTCCTCCTCGCTCGTCGCCCTGCACCTCGCGGTGCAGGCGCTGCGCCAGGGCGAGTGCGACCTCGCGCTCGCCGGCGGCGTGACGGTCATGCCCACGCCGGGCATGTTCCTGGAGTTCAGCCGGCAGCGCGGGCTGGCTCCCGACGGCCGGTGCAAGCCGTTCGCCGCGGCGGCGGACGGTACCGCCTGGGCCGAGGGCGTCGGGCTGCTGCTGGTGGAGCGGCTCTCGGACGCCGAGCGCAACGGGCACCGGGTCCTGGCCGTCGTCCGCGGCTCGGCGATCAACCAGGACGGTGCCAGCAACGGCCTGACCGCGCCCAACGGCCCTTCCCAGGAACGGGTGATCCGCCAGGCCCTCGCCTCGGCCGGGCTCTGGGGCCGGGACGTCGACGCGATGGAGGCACACGGCACGGGCACCCGGCTGGGCGACCCCGTCGAGGCGGACGCGCTGCTGGCCACGTACGGGCAGGACCGGCCCGAAGGGCGTCCGCTGTACCTGGGGTCGCTGAAGTCGAACATCGGGCACGCCCAGGCGGCGGCCGGGGTCGGCGGGATCATCAAGATGGTCGAGGCGATGCGGCACGGCGTGCTGCCCCGCACCCTCCACGTGGACGAGCCCTCCGCGCACGTCGACTGGTCCGCGGGCTCCGTGGAACTCCTGACCGAGGCCCGGGACTGGGCCGCCCACGAGCGCCCGAGACGGGCCGCCGTGTCCTCGTTCGGCATCAGCGGCACCAACGCCCACGTGATCCTGGAGCAGGCTCCGGAGCCCGTTCCCGAGGCCCGCCACGGCGGCCGGGCGGGCGCCGTGCCGGTGCTCCTGCCGCTGTCGGCGCGCACCGCGGACGTCCTTCCGGCGCAGGCCGGGCGGCTGCGCGCGTACCTCGCCGACCGTGAGGACGCGGACCTCGCCGAGGTGGCCGGGGTTCTGGCCCGGGGGCGTTCCGTCCTGGAACACCGCGCGGTCGTACTCGCCGAGGACCGCGAGGGCGCCCTCGCCGCGCTGGCCGCGCTGGCGGCGGGCCGGGACCATCCGGCGGTGGTGCGCGGCGCCGCGTCCGGCAGGGCCCGTACGGCCTTCCTGTTCACGGGGCAGGGCAGCCAGCGGGCCGGCATGGGCCGCGAACTCCACGCCGCCCACCCCGCGTTCGCGGACGCCTTCGACACCGTCGCCGCCGCGCTCGACCCCCACCTCGACCGGCCGCTGAAGGACATCGTCTTCGACGACGACCCCACCTCCCTCCACCTCACCCAGTACACACAGCCCGCCCTCTTCGCCCTCGAAACCGCCCTCCACCGGCTCCTCGAAACCTTCGGCATCACCCCGGACCATCTGATCGGCCACTCCATCGGCGAACTCACCGCCGCACATGTGGCAGGCGTCCTGTCGCTGGAGGACGCCGCCCTCCTCGTCGCCGCCCGCGGCCGCCTCATGGGCGCCCTGCCCACCGGTGGCGCCATGGCCGCCCTCGAAGCCACCGAGACCGACGTCCTGCCCCTGCTCGGCGCACGGGTCTCCCTCGCGGCCGTCAACGGACCCGACGCCATCGTCATCTCCGGCGACGAAGACGCCGTCGAACGGATCCGGACCCACTTCGACGCACAGGGCCGCCGCACCCGGCGCCTCACCGTCAGCCACGCCTTCCACTCCCCCCACATGGACCCCATCCTCGACGAGTTCCGCGCCATCGCCGCCGGGCTCACCTTCCACACCCCCCACACCCCGATCATCTCCACCCTCACCGGCGCCCTCGCCACCACCGAAGAACTCACCTCCCCCGACTACTGGACCCGGCACCTCCGAGAACCCGTCCGCTACCACCAAGCCCTCCAAACCCTCCGCGCGGGACAGGAGGGGCGCGAAGACGTCCTGGTCGAGCTGGGCCCCGACGCCGCCCTGAGCGCGGCCACCCCCGGCGCCCTCCCGGTCCTGCGCCGGGCCCGCCCCGAGGCGCTCACCCTGCTCGGCGCACTCGCCGCCGCCCACGCGCGCGGCGCGGTCCTGGACTGGTCGGCGCTCCACCCGGTCCTGCCCGGCCGCCCGCTGCTGCCCGCCGGTCTGGACGACCTGCCCACCTACCCCTTCCGGCCGCGGCGGCACTGGCTCGCGGCGACCGCCGCGGTCGGGTCCGTGCCGGGGGCCGGCCACGCCTTCCTGGACTCCCGCACCGAACTCGCCGCGGACGGCGGCCTGGTCCTGTCGGGCCGGCTGTCGGCGGGCGCCCACCCGTGGCTGGCGGACCACCGGATCGCGGGCCGCGTGCTCGTGCCCGGCACCGCGTTCCTCGACCTCGCGCTGGCCGCCGGCGAGCAGGCCGGCACACCGCGCGTCGAGGAACTGACGCTCCAGGCCCCGCTGGTCCTGACCGGCGAAGCAACGGTGCAGGTCCAGCTGTCCGTCGGCGCGGCCGACGACGGCGGGGCGCGCACGCTGTCCGTGCACGCCCGCCCCTCCGACGGGAGCGGTAGCGGCGGCGAGTGGACCCGGCACGCGGCGGGCCTGCTGACGCCGGCCCGCACCGGGCCCGCAGCCGGGCGGGCGGAGGACTGGCCGCCGCCCGGCGCCGAGCCGGTGGACGCGGACGCCCTGTACGACGGGCTCGACGCTCTCGGGTACGCGTACGGGCCCGCCTTCCGCGGCGTACGCGCCGCGTGGCGCAGCGGCGGGGGGCTCTACGCCGAGCTGGAACTGCCGGGGCTCGACCCGGACGGCTTCGCCGTCCATCCCGCTCTGCTGGACGCCGCGCTGCACCTGCCGGTGGCCCGCGCGGCCGAGGAAGGCGGGGGCCGGCTGTCACTGCCGTTCTCCTGGTCCGGTGTGGAACTGCACGCGACCGGCGCGACCGTACTGCGGGTGCGCTGGGATGACGGCCGGCTGTCGGCCTCCGACGCGCAGGGGCGGCCGGTCCTCACCGCGGACGCGCTGGCCCTGCTGCCCGTGGACACCGAGCGGCTGGGGGCGGCGGCCGGAGAACGGCCGCGTGACCTGCACCGGGTCCGCTGGGAGCCGGTCGGTCCGTTCGCGGACTCCGCCGGACCGGCGGCGCCCGTGGTGCTCGTCGACGCGGTGGCCGAGGTGGGAGCGGCCGTCCCGCCCGTCGTCGCCGTACGGGTGCCCGGGGGCCGGGAGGCCGCCGGACACGCGCTGGCGCAGGTGCGGGCCTGGCTGGCGGAGGACCGGTTCCGCGCGTCCCGGCTGCTGTTCCTCACTCGCGGCGCGGTCGCCGCGGCCGCCGGGGACGCGGTGGCCGACCCGTGGGCGGCCGCCGTGTGGGGGCTGGTGCGCTCGGCGCAGTCGGAGCACCCGGAGCGGTTCGCCGTGGCCGACACCGACCTCGCGGCGGAGCCGGGTGGCGGGCTCGCCGCCCTCGCGGCCGCCGCACTGACGGAGCCCCAGGTGGCCGTGCGGGCGGGCATCACCCACGCACCCCGTCTGGTACGCGAGGAGGGCGCCGGGGAACCGTCCGCGCCGGGCGCGCTCGCGGACCGCACGGTGCTGGTCACCGGCGGGACGGGCTCGCTGGGGCGGCTGCTCGTACGGCACCTCGTCGAGCGGCACGGCGTACGGCACCTGCTGCTGCTCAGCCGGTCGGGGGCCGCGGCCCCCGGGGCGGCGGACTTCGCGGCCGAGCTGGCCTCGGCGGGTGCGAGCGCCGAGTTCGCGGCCGTGGACGCCGCCGATCGCGGTGCGCTGGCCCGCGTCCTGGCGGAGGTACCCGGGGACCGTCCGCTGGGCGCGGTGTTCCACCTGGCGGGCACCCTCGACGACGGCACCGTCGAAAGCCTGACCGGCGACCGGCTGGACGCCGTACTGCGGCCGAAGGCCGATGCGGCGCTCCACCTGCACGAGCTGACCCGGGACCTGGACCTGGCGGCCTTCGTGCTGTTCTCCTCGGTCAGCGCCCTCGCCGGTACGGCCGGGCAGGCCAACTACGCGGCCGCCAACGCGGTCCTGGACGCCCTCGCGGACCACCGGCGGGCCCTGGGCCTGGCCGGCGTCTCGCTCGCCTGGGGCCTGTGGGACACCGAGGACGGGATGGCGGGCGGCCTGGGGGCGGCGGAGCGGGTGCGCTGGTCGCGGTCCGGTTTCACCCCGCTGACCGGCTCCGAGGGACTCGCGCTGCTCGACGGGGTGCCGTGGGGCGCGGCGGGCGCGCTGGTTCCGGTACGGCTGGACACCGCGGCGCTGCGCGAGCGGGCGGCGGGCGGACCGCTGCCGGCGCCGCTGCGCCACCTGGTGCGCACCCCGCTGCGGCGGGCGTCCGCCCGGACGGCCGGGGGCGGGGGTACGGCCGACGGGTCCTGGGCCGCGTCGACCGGCGCGCTGCCCCGGCCGGAGCGGACGCGGGCCGTGGCCGAACTCGTACGGACCACGGTGGCGACCGTACTGGGGCACACCGACTCCGCGTCCCTGGACACCGCCCGGGCCTTCCGGGACCTCGGCTTCGACTCGCTGACCGGAGTGGAACTGCGCAACCGGCTCGGCGTACTGACGGGCCTGCGGATTCCCGCGACGGCCGTGTTCGACCACCCGTCGCCCGAGGCGCTGACCGGGTACCTGACCGGTCTCCTGCCGGGCGGCGCCGACGCGCGGCCCGGGCGGGACACCGCGCCCGCGCCCGCCCCCGTCGCCTCGGTCACCGACGATCCGGTGGTGATCGTGGGCATGGCCTGCCGCTTCCCGGGCGGGGTCGGCTCCCCGGAGGACCTGTGGGAGCTCGTCGCCTCCGGTACGGACGCCGTCGGCCCCTTCCCCGCCGACCGGGGCTGGGACCTGGCCGGGCTGTACGACCCGGACCCCGACCACCTGGGCACCTCGTACGCCCGGGAGGGCGGATTCCTGTACGGGGCGGCCGAGTTCGACGCCGAGTTCTTCGGGATCAGCCCGCGCGAGGCGGTGGCCATGGACCCGCAGCAACGGCTGCTGCTGGAGACCGCGTGGGAGACCTTCGAGCGGGCGGGCATCGACGCGGGCTCGGTCCGCGGCAGCCGGACCGGCGTGTTCGCCGGGGTGATGTACAACGACTACAGCTCCCGGCTGGCCCGGACCCCCCAGGAGCTGGAGGGCTACGTCCTCACCGGCAACACGGCGAGCGTGGTCTCCGGACGCCTCGCCTACACCTTCGGGCTGGAGGGCCCGGCGGTGACGGTGGACACCGCCTGCTCCTCCTCCCTGGTCGCCCTGCACCTCGCGGCGCAGGCGCTGCGCCAGGGTGAGTGCGACCTCGCGCTCGCCGGCGGGGTCACCGTCATGGCGCGCCCCGACACGTTCGTGGAGTTCAGCCGGCAGCGGGGCCTGTCGGCCGACGGCCGCTGCAAGTCCTTCGCGGCCGCGGCGGACGGCACCGGCTGGTCGGAGGGCGTGGGTCTGCTGCTCGTCGAGCGGCTGTCGGACGCCCGCCGCAACGGGCACCAGGTGCTGGCGGTCGTCCGGGGCTCCGCCGTCAACCAGGACGGCGCGAGCAACGGCCTGACCGCGCCCAACGGCCCCTCCCAGGAACGGGTGATCCGCCAGGCCCTCGCCTCGGCCGGGCTCTCCGGCCGGGACGTGGACGCGGTGGAGGCGCACGGTACCGGCACCCGGCTCGGGGACCCGATCGAGGCGCAGGCGCTGCTGGCGACATACGGGCAGGACCGGCCGGACGACCGGCCGTTGCGCCTGGGCTCGCTGAAGTCGAACATCGGTCACACCCAAGCGGCGGCCGGGGTCGGCGGGATCATCAAGATGGTCGAGGCGATGCGGCACGGCGTGCTGCCCCGCACCCTCCACGTGGACGAACCGTCCCCCCACGTCGACTGGTCGGCCGGGGGCGTGGAACTGCTCACCGAGCAGGTCCCGTGGCCGGAGCGAGAGAGTCCGCGCCGCGCGGCCGTCTCCTCGTTCGGCATCAGCGGCACCAACGCCCACGTCATCCTGGAGGACGCCGCCGGGGTCGCGGCGGAGACGGAGGAGGACACCGGCGGGCCGGTGCCGTTCCCGCTGTCGGCCGCTTCCCCGGAGGCGCTGCGGGCCCAGGCCGCTCGGGTGTCGGCCCATCTCGTCTCCCGTCCGGAGGCCTGGCGGACCGCTGCCCGGGCGCTGGCCACGGGCCGGTCCGGGCTCGCCCACCGTGCGGTACTGGTGGCCGAGGACCCGGCGGCGGGGCTGGCCGCGCTGGCGGCGCTCGCGGCCGACGGGGACCACCCGGGGCTGGTGCGCGGCAGCGTGTCGGGCCGGCCGGGCACCGCCTTCCTGTTCACGGGGCAGGGCAGCCAGCGGGCCGGCATGGGCCGCGAACTCTACGGAACCTACCCGGAGTTCACCGCAGCCTTCGACGCCGCTCTCGACGCGCTCGACCCGCACCTGGACCGCCCGCTGAAGGACATCGTCCTCGGCGACGACGACACCCTCCTGAACCTCACCCGGTACACGCAGCCCGCGATCTTCGCACTCGAAACCGCGCTCTTCCGACTCCTCGAAGCCTTCGGCGTGACTCCGGACCACCTGATCGGGCACTCCATCGGCGAGTTCACCGCCGCGCACGTGGCCGGGGTGCTGTCGCTGGAGGACGCGTCCCTGCTGGTCGCCGCCCGCGGCCGCCTCATGGGCGCCCTGCCCCCCGGCGGCGCCATGGCCGCCGTCGGGGCGGGCGAGGAAGAGGTCCGGGCTCTCCTGTCCCCCGCCGTGGACCTGGCCGCCGTCAACGGACCGGACGCCGTGGTGCTCTCCGGCGACGAGGGCGAGGTCGAGCGGATACGGACGCACTTCGCCGCGCTGGGCCGGCGCACCCGGCGGCTCACCGTCAGCCACGCCTTCCACTCCCCCCACATGGACCCCGTCCTCGACGCGTTCCGCGCCATCGCCGCCGGACTCACCTTCCACACCCCCCGCATCCCCGTCGTCTCCACGCTCACCGGTACGTTCGCCACAGCCGAGGAGCTGGGCTCCCCCGACTACTGGACCCGCCACCTCCGCGGCACCGTCCGCTACCACCAGGCGCTGGAAACCCTGCGCGACCAGGGTCCCGTCCTCCCCGTCGAGGTGGGTCCCGACGCAGCCCTCACCCCCCTCACCCCGGGCGCCGTCCCGGTCCTGCGCCGCGACCGCGGCGAGCGCACCACCTTCCTGACCGCGCTCGCCACCGCCCACGCGCAGGGCGTGGCCGTCGACTGGACCCCCGCGCTCGGTGGGGCCCCGGCGGGCGGCGCCCGTGATCTGCCCACCTATCCGTTCCAGCGGGAGCGGTACTGGATGGAGGCGGAGGCCACCGGTCCGGCCGGCGGGGACCTGCTCGGGCCCGCGGTGGAACTCGCCGACGGGAGCGGACTGTTGTTCTCCGGCGTGCTCGATCCGGACGCGCTGCCCTGGCTCGCGGACCACGCGGTCGGCGGCGGCGCCCTCGTACCGGGCAGCGTCTTCGCCGAACTGGCGCTCCGGGCGGCCGAACGCGCCGGGACCCCGGTGGTGGACGACCTGACCCTGGAGGCCCCCCTCCTCCTCCCCGCCACCGGCGCCACGGCCCTGCAACTGACCGTCGACGCACCCGGCCCCGGCGGCCACCGTCCGTTCGCCGTCCACGCCCGGGCCCACGAGGACGCCGCGTGGGTCCGGCACGCCTCCGGGACCCTGGCCCCCGGGGAGCGGTCCCGCACGGAGGTCCCCGAAGCGGCCTGGCCGCCGCCCGGGGCCGTCGCCCTCGACGTGGACCGGGTGTACGGGCGCCTGACGGAGCTCGGCTACGGCTACGGGCCGGCCTTCCGCAACCTCACGGCCGCCTGGCGGGACGGCGACACCCTGCTGGCCGAGGTGCGCCTTCCCGCCGGACTCCTCGCGTCCGCGGACGCGTTCGCCGTGCACCCCGCGCTCCTCGACGCGGCGCTGCACCTCCTGCCCGTACGGGACGAGGACTCCGCCGAGGTGGTGCTGCCGTTCTCCTGGACGGGCCTGCGCCTGCACGCGACCGGCGCCACCGCGCTCCGGGTGCGGCTGGCCCCGGCCGGGCCCGGCGCGGTGTCCGTGACCTGCGCGGACCCGGCGGGCGACCCGGTCGCCTCCGTCGAGGCCCTGGTCCTGCGGCCGCTGCCCGAGGGCGCGCTCTCCGCCGCGTCGGCCGCCGGCCCGCTGCCGCTGTACGCGGTGACCTGGACCGGTGTGGACCCGGCGCGCGTCCCGGACACGGATGCGGCTTCCGCGACCAAGGCCGAGACCGCGACCGCGACCGCGACCGCGACCGACACGGTGTACATCGGCGGGCATACGGGCCCGCGGGCCGCCGCCGCGCACGCCCTGGCCCTCGTACAGGACTGGCTGGCGCGCGAGCGGCCCGCCGGTGCCCGGCTCGCCCTGGTCACCGAGGGGGCCCTGGCGGCCGGGGCGGGCGATCTCCTGCCCGGTCTGCCCGCGGCGGCCGTGTGGGGGCTGGTGCGGACGGCGCAGGCCGAGCACCCGGGCCGGTTCGTCCTGGCCGACACGGACGGGAGCGCGGCCTCCGCCGCCGCGCTCGGCCGGGCCCTCGGCTCGGGGGAACCCCAACTGGCGCTGCGAGAGGGGCGGATACTCGTACCCCGGCTGGCCGCGGTACCCGAGGCCCAGGACGCGCCGCGCGCGCTGCGGACCGGCGGCACGGTCCTGGTCACCGGAGGTACGGGCGCCCTGGGCGCGATCGTCGCCGAGCACCTCGTGACCGAGCACGGCATCACCCACCTGCACCTGACCGGCCGCCGGGGCCCGGACGCCCCCGGAGCGCGGGCGCTCGCGGAGCGGCTCGAAGGTCTGGGCGCCCGGGTCACGCTGAGCGCCGTCGACAGCGCCGACCCCGACGCCCTCGCCGGGCTCCTCGCCGCCGTCCCGGAGGACCACCCCCTCACCGCCGTCGTCCACGCCGCCGGCGTCCTCGACGACGGGATCCTGGAGGACCTCACCGAGGAGCGGCTCGACGCGGTGCTCCGCCCGAAGGCGGACACCGCGTGGCTGCTGCACGAGCTGACCCGGGACCTCAATCTGGACGCCTTCGTCCTCTTCTCCTCCGTCACCGGCGTGACGGGTACGGCCGGGCAGGCCAACTACGCCGCCGCCAACGCCTACCTGGACGCCCTCGCCCAGCACCGGCGGTCCCTCGGGCTCCCCGCCACCTCGCTCGCCTGGGGCCTGTGGGACACCGGGACGGGCATGGGCGGCCGGCTCGGCACGGCGGATCTCGCCCGCCTCGCCCGGACCGGCATCGCCCCGCTCACCGCCGGGGAGGGGCTCCGGCTCTTCGACGCCGCCCTCGGGACGCCGTCGGCTCCGGACCGGGCGGTCCTGGTCGCCACCCGCTTCGCGCTCGCGGCCCTGGAAGCACCCGACGCCCCGGTCCCGGCCCCGCTGCGCTCGCTGGTGCGGACCGTCCGGCGGCGCGCGTCCACCGGCTCCGCGGCGGCGCCCGCGCGGGAGGACCTCGCCGCACGGCTGGCCGTACTCCCCCGGGCGGACGCGGAGCGGGACCTGCTGGACCTCGTACGGGCGGCCGCCGCGTCCGTGCTCGGCCGCTCCGGCGGCGATTCCGTCGCGGCCGGGCGGGCCTTCACCGACCTGGGGTTCGACTCCCTGGCCTCGGTCGACCTGCGCAACCGGCTCGGGACGGCGACCGGGCTGCGGCTGCCCACCACGCTGGTCTTCGACCACCCCACGCCGGCCGCGCTGGCCGGAGCCCTGGCCGGCGAACTGCTCGGCGAACCGCTGGGCGAACCGCTCGGCGCCGGGGAGCACGACGTGGCGTCCCCGGCCGCCCCCGACACGGCCCGGGGGGCGCGCGGGGACGACGATCCGATCGCGATCGTCGCCATGGCCTGCCGCTTCCCGGGCGGGGTCACCTCGCCGGAGGAACTGTGGCAGCTCGTCGCGGAGGGTACGGACGCCGTGTCCGGCTTCCCCGCCGACCGGGGCTGGGACCTGGCCGGGCTCTACGACCCGGACGGCTCGCGCCCCGGCAGCTCGTACGCCCGCGACGGCGGATTCCTGCACGGGGCGGCCGATTTCGACCCCGAGTTCTTCGGCATGAGCCCGCGCGAGGCGCTGACCACCGACCCCCAGCAGCGGCTGCTGCTGGAGACCGCGTGGGAGACCTTCGAGCGGGCCGGCATCGACCCCGCCGGGCTGCGCGGCAGCCGGACGGGCGTGTTCGCGGGAGTGATGTACAACGACTACGGGGCCCGGCTGCACCAGGCCGAACAGGCCCCGGAGGGCTTCGAGGGCTACCTCGTGAGCGGCAGCGCGGGCAGCGTGGCCTCGGGCCGCGTGTCCTACACCTTCGGGCTGGAGGGCCCGGCCGTGACGGTGGACACCGCCTGCTCCTCCTCCCTGGTCGCCCTGCACCTCGCGGCGCAGGCGCTGCGCCAGGGTGAGTGCGACCTGGCGCTGGCCGGCGGGGTCACCGTGATGGCCAGCCCGGCGACGTTCGTCGAGTTCAGCCGGCAGCGGGGGCTGGCGCCCGACGGGCGCTGCAAACCGTTCGCCGCCGCCGCCGACGGCACGGGCTGGGGTGAGGGTGCCGGGCTGCTGCTGGTCGAGCGGCTGTCCGACGCCCGCCGTCTCGGCCACCCGGTGCTCGCGCTGGTCAGCGGTACGGCCGTCAACCAGGACGGCGCCAGCAACGGTCTGACCGCCCCGAGCGGACCCTCCCAGCAGCGGGTGATCCGGCAGGCGCTGGCCGCCGCCGGGCTGGCCGCCCGGGACGTGGACGCGGTGGAGGCGCACGGTACGGGCACCCGGCTCGGGGACCCGATCGAGGCGCAGGCGCTGCTCGCCACGTACGGGCGGGACCGGCCGGGTGACCAGCCGTTGTACCTCGGCTCGGTGAAGTCCAACATCGGGCACACGCAGGCCGCGGCCGGCGTCGCCGGGGTCATCAAGTCGGTGATGTCCATGCGCCACGGCGTCCTGCCGAGGAGCCTGCACATCGACGCGCCGTCCCCGCACGTCGACTGGTCGGCGGGGGGCGTGGAGCTGCTCGGCGCGTCCGTCGCCTGGCCCGAGCGCGGGCGGCCCCGGCGCGCCGCCGTGTCCTCCTTCGGGATCAGCGGCACCAACGCCCACGTGGTCCTGGAGCACGTCGCCGACCCGGCGACGGACACCGCGCAGGACGCGCCGCGGGAACCGGTCCGGGACCGCGGACCGCTGCCGTGGCTGCTGTCGGCGCGCACCCCCGGGGCGCTGCGCGCCCAGGCCGAGCGGCTGTACGGGTACGTCGAGGCGCGCCCGGAGAGCGGACCGGCCGACCTGGCCGACGTGGCCGACCCCTCCGACGCGGCCGACGTATCCGACGTATCCGACGTGGCCCGGAGCCTGGCCACCGGCCGCGGGGGGCTCGAGCACCGGGCCGCGTTCGCCGCGGGCGCTCGCGCGGAGGTCCTGGCAGCGCTGCGGCAGCTCGCCGACGGCGCCGCGTCCGGTCCCTCGGTGCGCGAGGTGCCCGCGGATCCGCCGCGCACGGCGTTCCTGTTCACCGGCCAGGGCAGCCAGCGGGCCGGCATGGGCCGCGAACTGTACGAGCGGCACGAGGTGTTCGCCCGGGCCTTCGACACCGCCTGCGCCGCCCTCGATCCGCACCTGGGCCGGTCGCTGCGGGAGGTGGTGTTCGCCGCGGACGGCACCCTGCTGGACCGGACCGAGTTCACCCAGCCCGCCCTGTTCGCCCTGGGAACCGCCCTGTTCCGGCAGCTGGCGGCCTGGGGCGTCGCCCCCGGGCACGTGGCGGGCCACTCCGTCGGGGCGGTCACCGCCGCACACGTGGCGGGCGTGCTGACGCTCGACGACGCGGCGACCCTGATCACCGCCCGGGGCCGGCTGATGCAGGAACTGCCGCCGGGCGGCGCCATGGTGGCGCTGTCGGTGGACGAGGAGACGGCGACGGCCCTGCTCGCGGGCCACGAGGCGGCCGCCTCGATCGCGGCCGTCAACGGCCCCCGTGCCACGGTCGTCTCCGGTACCGAGGAGGCCGTGCGGGAGATCACCGAACGGGCGGCCGCCGCCGGCGCCAAGGCCCGGCGCCTGAAGGTCGGCCACGCCTTCCACTCACCGCTGATGGAGCCGGTGCTCGCCGCGTTCCGCACGGTGGTGGCGGGGCTCGACTTCCGGGCCCCGGCCCTCGGGGTGGTATCGGACCTCACCGGCGCCCTCGCCACCGCGGAGGAACTCGCCTCACCCGACTACTGGACCCGGCACGTCCGCGGGACGGTGCGCTTCGCCGACCTGCTGGCGACCCTGCGGAACGAGGGCGCGGACGTCTTCGTGGAACTGGGCCCGGACGCGGTGCTGTCCACGATGGCCGCCGACACGCTGCCCGGCGCCGTGCTCCTGCCCCTGCTGCGCCGCGACCGTAGGGAGGGCGCCGCGCTGTCCGAGGCCCTCGGCGGACTGTGGGCCTCGGGGGCCCCGGTGGACTGGACGGCGTACTTCGGCGGACGCGGCGCGGGCGCCCTGGACCTGCCGACCTATCCCTTCCAGCGCGAGCGGTACTGGCTGGACGTCCCGGCCGGGAACCGTACGGATGTCGACGGGGCCGGTCTCGGCGCGGCGGACCATCCGCTGCTCGGGGCGGCCGTGGAACTCGCGGACGGCTCCGGGGTCGTGCACACCGGCCGGTTCTCGCTGGGCACCCACCCCTGGCTCGCGGACCACGCGCTGCTCGGCGCGGCCGTCGTGCCGGGAGCGGCGCTGCTGGACCTGGCCCTGTACGCGGGCCGGGCGGCCGGCACGCCCGAGGTCGCAGAGCTCACGTTCAGCGCGCCGCTGCTGATCCCCGAGGACGGCGCCGTGCAGGTGCAGCTCGCGGTGGGCGCCGCCGACGCGGAGGGCCGCCGGCCGGTGGCCTTCAGCGCACGGCCGGCCGGTACCCGGGACCCCTGGACGGAGCATGCCTCGGGGGTGCTGGCGCCGCAATCGCCTCCGCCGACGGAACGCGACACAGAGGCGGAGACGGGCCCGGGCGCCGACTGGCCGCCGGCCGACGCGGCCGCGGTCGGGGTCGCGTCCGCCTACGAGGATCTGGCCCGGCTCGGCTACGCCTACGGGCCCGCGTTCCGCGGGCTCCGGGCCGCCTGGCGCCGCCCGGACGGGTCCTGGTTCGCGGAGGTCGGCCCGGCCTCGGGCGCGGACCGGGCGGACCGGACGGACCGGGCAGACCGCGGATTCCTGTTCCACCCGGCGCTGCTCGACGCGGCCCTGCACCCGCTGGCCCTCGGGGGGGCCGGTGGGGCCGGTGGCCTGCGGGTGCCCTTCTCCTGGTCCGGCGTGCGGTTGCACGGCGACGCGGGTGCGGGGACGGGCGTCCTGCGGGTCGCCCTCACCCCCGCGGGTCCGGACCGCACCCGGATCCTCGTCACGGACGGCTCCGGCCTGCCGGTGCTGTCCGTGGAAGGGCTCGCGGTCCGGGAGACCGATCCCGCCCGGCTCCTCGCGGGCCGTACGGCGGGCAGCACCCTGCACCAGGTGGCCTGGGTGCCACTGCCGGACGGACCGGCCGCTGCCGCGGACTGGACGCCGTACGCGGAGAAGTCCTCCGGCAGCCCGTACGTGGTGCTGGAGGCGGCTCCGGACGCGTCGCCGTACGGCACCCTGGAGACACTGCGGGACTGGCTGGACGGTGAACGGGCCGCCGGGGCGAAGCTCGTGATCCTGACGCGGGGCGCGAGCGCCGTGCGCACGGACGAGCCCGTCCCGGGTCTGGAACAGGCCCCGCTCTGGGGCCTGGTGCGGACGGCGCAGAGCGAACACCCGGACCGTTTCGTCCTCGTGGACACCGACGGAACCGACGCCTCCCGGACGGCGCTCGGCCGGGCGCTGGCCTCGGACGAGCCGCAACTCGCCCTGCGCGAGGGCCGGCCGTTCGTACCCCGGCTGGAGGTCCTGGCCCAGCCGGAGCCCCGAACGGATCTGCTCCGGACGGACGGAACGGTCCTGCTCACCGGCGCCACCGGCGCGCTGGGCGCGCTCATCGCCGAACACCTGGTCACCCGGCACGGCATCAGGCACCTGCACCTGACCAGCCGGCGCGGGCAGGACGCGCCCGGCGCGCCGGAGATGACCGAGCGGCTCACCGCGCTCGGGGCGCGGGTCACGCTGACGGCCTGTGACGTCGCCGATCCGGACGCGCTGGCGGGTCTGCTGGCCTCCGTACCCGGAACCCGTCCGCTGACCGCGGTCGTCCACGCGGCCGGCCTCACCCGGGACGGAACCCTCGGCTCCCTCACGGAGGCGGACCTCGCCGAGGTGCTGCGGCCCAAGGCGGACGCGGCCCGGCTGCTGCACGAGCTGACCCGCGAACGGGACCTCGACGCCTTCGTCCTGTTCTCCTCGGTGGCCGGCATCACCGGCAATCCCGGGCAGGCCAACTACGCCGCCGCCAACACCTATCTGGACGCGCTCGCCCAGCACCGGCGCTCCCTCGGCCTCCCGGCCGCCTCGCTCGCCTGGGGCCTGTGGGACACGGAGACGGGCATGGGCGGCCGGCTCGGCGCCGCCGACCTCGCCCGCATCACCCGAACGGGCATCGCCCCGCTGACCGCCGAGGAGGGGCTGCGGCTCTTCGACGCGGCGCTGGCCAGCGGCCGGCCGGTCGTCGTACCGGCCCGGGTGGACACGGCCGCGCTGCGCCGCGCCGGTGATCCGGCACGGGTGCCGGCTCTGCTGCGGGGCCTGGTCCCGCTGCCGGCCCCGGCGCCGTCCCGGGGCGTGGTCCGACCGACGCCCGCCCCGGCCGCGGCCACTCCGGGAGACGGGACGCCGCCGTGGGTGCGCAAGCTCGCCGAGGCGGCCGGGGCCGACCGGCCACGGCTCGCGCTGGACCTCGTACGGGCGACCGTGGCGGACGTACTGGGTCACCCGCCGAACCACCACGTGCCCGTCGACCGCGGGCTGCTCGACCTGGGCTTCGACTCGCTCACCGCGGTCGAGCTGCGCAACCGGCTCGGCGCCGAGACCGGACTGCGGCTGCCCACGACCCTGCTCTTCGACCGGCCCACGGCGAGCGCGCTCGCCGACCACCTGCTCGCGGAGCTGGCGCCCCGCCTCCCGGGCGGGGCCGCCGCGGCCCTGGAACGGATCGACGAGCTGGAGGCCGTGTTCACGGGCGGCGGTCTGAGCCGCGAGGCACGCGAACGCATCGCCGACCGTCTGACGGCGGTCCTGGCCGGGCTCCGGCCCGGGGGCACGGCCTCCGGGGACACGGCCTCCGAGGAAACGACCACCACCGCACTTCTCGACCAGGTCTCCGACGACGAGCTGTTCCAGCTCCTCGACGGCCGTCTCGGTTCCGAGTGACCAGCACCAAGAGGAGAGTTGACGTCGCATGACGAACGAGGACAAGCTCCGCGACTACCTCAAGCGGGCGACCGCCGACCTGCTGCAGACGCGGGAGCAGCTGAGCCGGGTGGAGGCCGAGCGGCACGAGCCCGTCGCCATCGTGGGCATGGCGTGCCGCTATCCGGGCGGGGTGCGCTCGCCGGAGGACCTGTGGCGCGTCGTCTCGTCGGGCACGGACGCCGTCTCGCCCTTCCCGGAGAACCGGGGCTGGGACACGGCCGCCCTGTACGACCCCGACCCGGATCGCACCGGCAAGACGTACGCCCGGGAAGGGGGCTTCCTGCACGACGCCGACCAGTTCGACCCGGCGTTCTTCGGGATCAGCCCCCGCGAGGCGGTCGCCATCGACCCGCAGCAGCGGCTGCTGCTGGAAACCGCGTGGGAGACGTTCGAGCGGGCCGGCATCGACGCCCGCACGCTGCGCGGCTCGCGCACGGGCGTGTTCGCCGGGGTGATGTACGGGGACTACGGCGGCCGGATCCGCAAGGCTCCGGACGGACTGGAGGGGTACATCGGCACCGGCAGCGCCGGGTCGATCGCCTCGGGACGGCTCTCGTACACCTTCGGTCTCGAGGGCCCGGCGGTCACGATCGACACGGCGTGCTCGTCCTCGCTGGTGGCCCTGCACCTGGCGGTTCAGGCGCTGCGCAACGGTGAGTGCGACCTCGCGCTCGCGGGCGGGGCGACGGTGATCGCGTCGCCGGGGCTGTTCGTGGAGTTCAGCCGGCAGCGCGGGCTGTCCGCCGACGGCCGCTGCAAGGCCTTCGCGGCGGCCGCGGACGGCACCGGCTGGGGCGAGGGGGTCGGTCTGCTCCTGGTGGAGCGGCTGTCGGATGCCCGGCGCAACGGCCACCAGGTGCTGGCCGTCGTACGGGGCACCGCCGTCAACCAGGACGGTACGAGCGGCCAGTTGTCCGCGCCGAACGGTCCCTCGCAGCAGCGGGTGATCCGCCAGGCGCTGGCCGACGCGGGCCTGACCACCGCGGACGTGGACGCGGTGGAGGCGCACGGTACCGGCACCCGGCTCGGGGACCCGATCGAGGCGCAGGCGCTGCTGGCGACGTACGGGCAGGACCGGCCGGACGACCGGCCGTTGCGCCTGGGCTCGCTGAAGTCGAACATCGGTCACACCCAGGCGGCGGCCGGGGTCGGCGGGATCATCAAGATGGTCGAGGCGATGCGGCACGGCGTGCTGCCCCGCACCCTCCACGTGGACGAACCGTCCCCCCACGTCGACTGGTCGGCCGGGGGCGTGGAACTGCTCACCGAGCAGGTCCCGTGGCCGGAGCGGGAGAGTCCGCGCCGCGCGGCCGTCTCCTCGTTCGGCATCAGCGGCACCAACGCCCACGTCATCCTGGAGCAGCCCGGTGCGCCGGCGCCGGCCGAACCGGCTCCCGCCGGGGAGCCCGGTACGGACGCGGCTCCGTGGCTGCTGTCCGGCCACAGCGAGGACGCGCTGAAGGACCAGGCCCGCGCCCTGCGCACCTACCTCGACACCCACCCGGACGCGGAACCCGACGCCGTGGCCCACGTCCTGGCCACCGGCCGCGCCCACCAGGACCACCGCGCCGTCATCGCCCCCACCGACGGACGCGAGCTGCTCGAGGCGCTCGACGCGCTGGCCCAGGACGCGCCGCACGCGGACCTGGTCAAGGGTGTCGTCTCCCCGCTGGGCAAGACGGTGTTCGTGTTCCCCGGCCAGGGCTCCCAATGGGACGGCATGGCCCGCGAACTCCTCACCACCTCACCCGTCTT
>NZ_JBEOXU010000120.1:0-19055 GCF_040296725.1 Streptomyces sp. NPDC002044 | reverse complement strand
TCGCGTAATGCGGAGGCACGGGCACACGGGCGCACGGGCACGTGCGCGCGTACGCGAGGCGGTCACCGCCTGTCAACCCTCTCCCGGGAGAATTCCGGCGGGGGCCGGCCGCGGGCTGTCCCCCGCTCGGCTGCTGGCGGCCGTGGTGCCGGAGCCCTACCTGCGGGACTCGTACGGCACCAACCCGGCGGCCGTCCGGAAACCCCGGAAGGCCGACACCGGGATCGAGCCGCCGTCCGATCCGGCCTGCGCGCGCCTGCTCGACGCCGCCGGCGCCCGGCACCAGCCGGAGCGGCCGCCGGCCGTCGTCGAGCAGACCTTCAACTGGAAGGACGACGCCTACGGCTCCCGCTCCGTCCTCGCCTCGTACGACGACGCCGACGCCCGGGCCGCGTTCGCGCAGGTCCGCGACGGCCTGGCCACCTGCCGGGCGTACGAGCAGCGGAGCCCGGGCCGGCTCTACCAGGGCACGGTGGCCGTCGTCGCCGCCCCGGTCGTCGGCGACGAAGCGGTGCAGTTCCAGGTCACGGCTCCGACCGAGGACGGCCCGCACGTGACCCGGTACACGGTGGTCCGTACGGGGAACTGCGTCGCGACCTTCGTCCAGAGCACGGGCCGCAACGAGAACCGCGTCTTCCCGCCCTACGTGATCGCACGCCAGGTGTTGCTCCTCCAGCAGGCCCAGGGCGGCTCCTGACGCGCACCGCGGACCGTCCGGCCGCCGCACGGAAAGGCACCCCCGGCCGGACCGCCCCGCCCCTTCACAAGCCCTGCCGCGCGCCGTAGCCTGACGCCCCGTCAGATCGATGCGTCGCGTGGAGGGCCGTCATGCCGCTGCAAGGGAAGACCGTCATCGTCTCCGGCGTCGGAGCCGGGCTCGGGCACCAGGTGGCCGCCGCCGTCGTCCGGGACGGGGGCAACGCCGTCCTCGGGGCGCGCACCGAGGCCAACCTCGTGAAGTCCGCCGCCGAGATCGACCCCGACGGCACGCGCACCGCGTACCTGCCGACCGACATCACCGACGAGGCCCGGTGCGAGGCCCTCGCCGCACTCGCGCGAGAGCGCTTCGGGGGCGTGGACGCCGTGGTGCACGTGGCCGCCTGGGACTCGACCTTCGGGGGCCTGCAGGACGCCGACTTCGGCACCTGGCAGCAGATCCTCGACGTGAACCTGCTCGGCACCCTGCGCATGACGCGGGCCTGCCTGCCCGCCCTCAAGTCCGGCGGCGGCTCCGTCGTGATCATCGGTACGCAGTCCGCCGTGGCCGCCCCCAACGAGGTCCAGCAGGCCGCCTACGCCGCCTCCAAAGGGGCCCTGACCTCCGCCATGTACTCCATGGCCCGCGAGCTGGGCCCCCACCGCATCCGTGTCAACACCGTGCTCCCCGGCTGGATGTGGGGCCCGCCGGTCCAAGCCTTCGTCACCTTCACCGCGCATACCGAGAACGTGCCCGAGGCCGAGGTGCGCGCCCGGCTCACCGAGCGGATGGCACTGCCCGACCTCGCCACCGACGGGGACGTCGCCGATGCCGCCGTGTTCCTCGCCTCCGACCGCGCACGGGCGATAACCGGCCAGTCCTTGCTGGTCAATGCCGGTGAGCTGATGCGATGAGCCTTCCCGTGCATGTACCACCGGATCGTATGCTCACCATATGACCACTCCGAGTGACGCTCCGACCGAAAACGCGATGCGCCGCGCGCTCCGGCGGGCCCGCGACGGCGTCGCGCTCGACGCGACCGAGGCGGCCGTGCTCCTCCAGGCCCGCGGGGACGCCCTCAAGGACCTCTCCGCGTCCGCCGCACGGGTAAGGGACTCCGGGCTGGCCGCCGCAGGCCGCCCGGGTGTCATCACGTATTCACGCAAGGTCTTCATCCCCCTGACCCGCCTGTGCCGCGACACGTGCCACTACTGCACCTTCGTCACCGTCCCGGGCAAGCTCCGCCGGGCCGGGCACGGAATGTACCTGTCCCCCGACGAGGTCCTCGACATCGCCCGCGAGGGTGCGGCGATGGGCTGCAAGGAGGCCCTCTTCACCCTCGGCGACCGCCCCGAGGACCGCTGGCCCGAGGCCCGCGAGTGGCTCGACGCGCACGGCTACGACGACACCCTGGCCTACGTACGGGCCATGGCCATCCGGGTGCTGGAGGAGACGGGCCTGCTCCCCCACCTCAATCCCGGGGTCATGACCTGGTCCGACCTCCAGCGTCTCAAGCCCGTCGCCCCCTCGATGGGCATGATGCTGGAGACCACCGCGACCCGCCTGTGGTCCGAACCCGGCGGCCCGCACCACGGCTCGCCCGACAAGGACCCGGCCGTGCGGCTGCGCGTCCTGGAGGACGCCGGCCGTTCGAACGTCCCCTTCACCACGGGCGTCCTCATCGGGATCGGGGAGACCTACGAGGAACGCGCCGACGCCTTCTTCGAGTTGCGCCGCGTCCAGCGCAGCTACCACGGCGTCCAGGAGGTCATCGTCCAGAACTTCCGCGCCAAGCCGGACACCGCCATGCGCGGCATCGCGGACGCGGAGCTGGAGGAACTGGCCGCCGCCATCGCCGTCGCCCGCCACATCCTGGGCCCGGGCGCCCGCATCCAGGCCCCGCCGAACCTGGTGGACGAGGAGTACGCCCTCCTCATCGGCGCCGGCATCGACGACTGGGGCGGTGTCTCGCCGCTGACCCCCGACCACGTCAACCCCGAGCGCCCCTGGCCGCACATCGAGGAGCTGGCCGCCCGGACGGCCGCCGCCGGCTTCGAGCTGCGCGAGCGCCTCACCATCTACCCGGAGTTCCTCCAGCGCGGCGAACCGTGGCTGGACCCCCGGCTGCTGCCGCACGTACGGGCACTGGCCGATCCGGCGACGGGCCTCGCGGACGAGTCCGCGAAGGTCGAGGGCCGGCCGTGGCAGGAGCCCGACGAGGGCTTCGTCGCGTACGGACGCACCGACCTGCATGCCACCATCGACACCGAGGGCCGCACCGGCGACCGGCGCGACGACTTCGACCACGTCTACGGCGACTGGGAGGCCCTGCGCGAGGCGGCGGCGCCCGGCATGGTCCCCGAGCGCATCGACACGGACGTACGGGCGGCGCTGGCGCAGGCCGCCGACGACCCGACGAAGCTGACCGACGCGCAGGCGCTCGCCCTGCTGCACGCGGACGGGCCGGCGCTGGACGCGCTGTGCCGGATCGCGGACGATCTGCGCAAGTCGGCCGTCGGCGACGAGGTCACCTACATCGTCACCCGCAACATCAACTTCACGAACGTCTGCTACACCGGCTGCCGCTTCTGCGCCTTCGCCCAGCGCCGCACCGACGCCGACGCGTACACGCTCTCCCTGGACCAGGTCGCGGACCGGGCCGCCCAGGCGTGGGACGTGGGCGCGGTCGAGGTGTGCATGCAGGGCGGCATCCACCCCGACCTGCCGGGGACGGCGTACTTCGACATCGCGCGGGCGGTGAAGGAGCGGGTCCCGGGCATGCACGTGCACGCGTTCTCGCCGATGGAGGTCGTCAACGGCGCCACGCGCACGGGGATGTCCGTACGGGACTGGCTGACGGCCGCCAGGGAAGCCGGGCTGGACTCCATCCCGGGCACGGCGGCGGAGATCCTGGACGACGAGGTGCGCTGGGTCCTGACCAAGGGCAAGCTGCCGACGGCGGACTGGATCGACGTGGTCAGCACGGCGCACGAGCTGGGCATCCGCTCCTCGTCGACGATGATGTACGGCCACGTCGACCAGCCGCGGCACTGGCTCGGCCACTTCCGCACGCTGGCGCGCCTCCAGCGGGACGCGCTGGCGAAGGGCGTCGAGGGCTTCACGGAGTTCGTGACGCTCCCGTTCATCCACACCAACGCGCCCGTGTACCTGGCGGGCATCGCGCGCCCCGGCCCGACGGCGCGGGACAACCGGGCGGTGACGGCGATGGCCCGGATCCTGCTCCACCCGCACATCACCAACATCCAGACGAGCTGGGTGAAGCTGGGCTCGGAGGGGGCGGCCGAAATGCTCCGGTCCGGCGCCAACGACCTCGGCGGGACCCTCATGGAGGAGACCATCTCGCGCATGGCGGGCTCGGGCTGGGGCTCGTACAAGTCCGTCAAGGACCTGATCGCCGTCGCGGAGTCGGCCGGCCGGCCGGCGAAGGCCCGTACGACGCTGTACGGCGAGGTCCCGCGGGAACGGCAGGACGCGGCACGCGCCTCGGACGGCCACCTGCCGGACCTGCTGCCCGTACTGGACTGACGGACGGGCGCCCCCGCGCGGGGGCGCCCGTCCTCGGGTCAGCCGACGAGGAGGTCCCGGCGGAGCCGCTTCAGCTCGCGGGAGTCGATGCCGAGGCCGTCCTCGAGGTACCGGTCGAAGGTGCCGTAGGCGGCCTTGACCTCCTCGTAGCCCGCGTTCAGGTACTCGGGGCGTACGTCGAGCAGCGGCTTGTAGACGGCGGCCTGCGCGGCGGGCAGGTGGGAGAGGATCGCCTCGTTGGCGGCCCTGCGGTAGTCGTTGCTGGCGAGGTAGTCGGCCTCGACGGTCTCGCGGGGCACGCCGAGGGCGGTCAGCAGGGAGGCGTTGGCCCAGCCCGTGCGGTCCTTGCCCGCCGTGCAGTGGAAGAGGACGGCGCGGTCGCGGTCGTGCTCGACGCCCTCGAAGACCTGGGTGTATGCCTTCTTCCCGCCCGCGCCGCTGACCATGGCCTTCTCGGCGTCGATCATGGCCTTGACGGCCTCGTCGGGGGTCTTGGGCAGGGCCTGGAAGGAGCCGGAGCCGGCGAAGACGTCGGCGACGACGTAGCGCGCGCCCGCCGGGACCTTGTCGGCGTCCTTGGTGCGCTCGTCCTCCATGCGGAGGTCGAAGACGGTCTTGACGCGCAGGCGCTGGAGCTTGGCCAGGTCGTTCGCGGTGAGTTTGTTCAGCGCGTCGGAACGGTAGACCTCGCCCATCTTGACCCACTGGCCGGTGGTGGTGCGGTAGCCGCCGGCGTCACGGAAGTTGGCGGTGCCCTCCAGCGTGATCAGGCGGTCGGCCAGCCGCAGGCGCCCGCCGCGGTCCGGCGTGAAGTCGAACCACTGGCGGTCGGCGGCGGGCAGCCCGGTGACCACGGCCCGGCCCTGGGCGCCGCCCCTGGCGACGACCTTGCCGTTCGCCTTGATCTCGACCCGCTTGGTGCCCCGGGCCTTCCACTCCAGGGTGAAGGAGCCGCCGGCCCCGGCGGTGACGACGGCTTCGGTGAAGGGGATGGCGGAGCGGCCGTGTCCGTGCCGCTCTCCCGGGCCCCGGCCCCCGTCCCGGCCGGTGGCGGTGGCGGCGGGGGCCGCGATCAGGGAAGCGGTGAGTGCGGAGGCGACGACGGTCGCGGCGAGGAGTGCCTTCTTCATGCCCCTGAGGCTGGGCGGCCGCGAAGAACACCGAATGAACACGGCGTGGCCGAAACCAGCCCCCCCGAAGGCAACTGACAAAACGTGTCACGCCCAGACCGTCCGCCTGCCCCCTCCAGCCCCACCGGGGCAGGATGGGCGGGTCCCAGCTTGAGGCGCCCCCAGCCCCGCCGACAGGCACACCTGCCAGCCCTACCGGCGTTTGAGGCGCACCCAGCCCCGCCGGCGTTTGAGGCGCACCCCCAGCCCCGCCGGCGCTTGAGGCGCACCCCCAGCCCCGCCGGCGTTTGAGGCGCGGGGTCCGGGGCGGAGCCCCGGGGAGCGGAGCTCCAGCCGTCGGATGGCACGCCCCGGCCGAACCGTCCAGTCCGAGCTGGGTATTCGCATTCCGGTCGTTCGCCCTGCGCCTACGGGTCGCATGCCGGACACCTTCCGGAATTGACCGAAGCTGTCCACTACAGTTCGGGTCACCTGCGCGCGGGTGAACGGCCGCGTTGACGGGGACACGGTGACGGGGGTGGACGAAGTGATGGGTACGAGCCAGAGCCCTGCGGGCGACGGCAGCCCGGACGAACGGGCGGCCGGAACCGGCCACGCTCCGAGCACGGGCGCACCGGTCCCGCTCCCCGCGCCATCCCCCGCCCAGCCCCTCCCACCGGTCCCACCGGTCCCGCCCGGGGCGGCCATGGCGGCCGTACCCGGGGCGCCGGTCCCGCCCGCCCCGGGCGCGTTGCACGTGCTCGGCCCCGCCGTCCGGTCCGGGCTGGCCCCCGACCACACTCCCCCGGGTCTCGACCTCGGCGCGGGCCCGCTCGCCGCGCACCCGCCGGGCCCGGACCTGCCCGGAGCGGCCGCCCCCGGCACGCGGGCCGCCGGCATACCCGCCGGCCCGGTACCGCCCGCCGCCGACGCGGCCCCGGGTACGGCCGCGGGCCCTCCCGGCACGGGCCCGAACCCCCCGGTACCGCCCGCCGCCCCGGGAGGCCGGACCCCGCAGGCCCCGCAGGCCCCCGCGGCACCCCACCCCGCCGCCGCGCGCGCCACGGAGGCCGCCGGGCGGACCTCCGGGCGCGGGATCGTCACCGGGCTGTGGGGCCGGGCCGAGCAGCAGGACTTCCGCAGCCGGGTGCGCGGCACGCTCCTCGGCGCCGCGATCGGCGACGCCCTCGGCGCACCCGTGGCCGCCCTCTCCCTCGACGGCATCCGCGAGGCGCACGGCCCGGCGGGCCTGCTCGCGCCCGCCGCCGCCCACGGGCGCCGCGGCACGGTCACCGCCCGCACCCAGCTCAGCCTCTTCACGGTGGACGGCCTCGTCCGGGCCCACGTACGCCGTGACACCGGCACCTGGCACCCGCCCACCGACGTCCACCGCGCCTACCTCCGCTGGGCCGCCACCCAGAGCGACTGGGGCCCTGACGAGCGGCGCCAGGACAACGGCTGGCTCGCGCAGGAAGAGTGGCTCTACGCCCGCCGCGGCCCGGACCGCGCCTGCCTGACCGGCTTCGCCGACGGCGTCCTCGCCACGCTGGAGCGACCCAAGAACCCCACCGCGCTGACCTCGGCCGCCGCCACCCGCTCGGCCCCCTTCGGGCTGCTGGTCGGCTGGGAGCCCGCCCTCGTCCTCCAACTCGCCGTCGAGTGCGCCGCGCAGAGCCACGGCCACCCCACCGGCTACCTCGCCGCCGGAGCCTGCGCCGTCATCGTGCACGCCCTGACGCGCGGCGAGTCCCTCGACTCCGCCGTGCAGCGCGCCCTCGGCCTGCTCGGCGCCCGCCCGGGCCACCAGCCCGTCACGGACGCCCTCCAGCGCGCGATGGGAGCCGTCACCCAGGGCCCGCCCGGCCCGGAGACCGTCACCGCCCTCGCCACCGCCCTCGGCGGCGGTACCGGCACGGGCGGCGGCACCGAGCGCGACAAGCCCGCCGACGGCACCGCCACCGACGACGCCGCGTCCGCCCTCGCCATCGCCGTCTACTGCGCCCTGGTCGCCGAGGACGTCCCGCACGGCCTGCGCCTCGCCGTGAACCACGGCGGCGACTCCGCCGCCACCGGCGCCCTCTGCGGGGCCCTCCTGGGCGCCCAGCACGGCGAGACGGCCCTCCCGGCCGCCTGGCTAACCGAGTTGGAGGGCCGCGCCACGGTCCTGGAACTCGCCGACGACTTCTCCCTGGAGCTGACCCAGGGCCCGTCCCTGCACGGCCCCGCCGGCTCGGCCCCCGGCTGGCTGTCCCGCTACCCCCGCGGCTGACGGCGTACGCCCGCCCCGGCGGCACCGCGTACGCCCGCCCGCACGCCCCCCTTCACCGAGGCGGCTGACGCACCCTCAACAAACGTGGCCCCAGCCCGTACCGTGGCCGTTCCCACGTCTCGGAGGTGCCATCGCCCATGCGGATCGCCACGACCGTCTTCCTCACCGACCGCACCATCTCGCCCGTCCGTCTCGCCCGGAGTCTGGAGGAGCGCGGGTTCTCCGGCCTCTACCTCCCGGAGCACACCCACATCCCGGCCTCCCGGAAGACCCCCGCGCCCATGGGCGGCGAGCTGCCCGAGATGTACGGGCGCACCCTGGACCCCTTCGTGGCCCTCGGCCAGGCCGCCGCCGTCACCGAGCGGCTCCACCTCGGCACCGGCATCACCCTGGTCGCCCAGCACGACCCGATCGGCCTCGCCAAGCAGGTGGCCACCCTCGACCACCTCTCCGGCGGCCGCGTCACGCTCGGCATCGGCTACGGCTGGAACGTCGAGGAGGCCGCCGACCACGGCGTCGAGTGGCGCACCCGCCGCGATCTCGTCCGGGACCGGATGGCCCTGATGCGCGCTCTGTGGGCGCCCGAACCCACGGCGTACGTAGGCGAGTTCTCCTCCGTGCAGGCCAGCGCCGCGCACCCCAAGCCGGTGCGGGCGCCCCGCGAACTGGGCCCCGGCATCCCCCTGTACGGCCCCCGGACGCTGATCGGCGGCCAGGCAGGCCCGAAGCTCTTCGCCGCCATCGCCGACCACGCCGACGGCTGGCTCCCGATCGGCGGGGGCGGCCTCACCGAGTCCCTCCCGGCGCTGCGGCAGGTCTGGGAGGCCGCCGGGCGCGACCTCAAGTCCCTCCAGGTGGTTCCGTACGCCGTCCAGCCGAGCCCCGGCAAGATCGGCCACTACGCGGACCTCGGCATCGAGGAGGTCGTCCTCCAGCTGCCCTCGGCGCCGGAACCAGAGATCCTGCGCACCCTGGACGCGTTCGCCCAGTACCTCTGAGTACCTCTGACCCGCCGGGCCCGGGGAAGAAATCCGTTCGACCGCGCGGGCCTCCGCGGGCGACCATGGCGGCATGCCAGGACAGTTCACGCGCAGCGGCCGCACGGCGCAGGCGCCGTCCCCGACGGGGACCCCGGGCCGCTGGGAGCGGCTGATCTCCACGGAGGACGAGGCGGAGTTCCACGCGCACCTGCGGGCCATGCGCACGCCCCGTCCCGCCGCCACCGGCCGATCGGGTTCAGTGAGAGAGCGCCGTCCCGGCATCGTCGAAGGCGGCGTACCGGGGTACTGAACCGTGCATTCCGTGCGTAGGGTTCCACGCCATGATCATCCTCAAATGTCTGCTCATCGGACTGGGGCTCCTGTGCTTACCCGTCGCCCTGTTCTGTCGGTCGCTCTTCCTCGGCTCGACGTCGGGCGTGCGGGAGTTCAGAGAGCTGGAGGACATGGGCGTGGAGAGCCACGCGCGGCTGACGCACCTGGAGCCGTTCGGTACCCGCGGCTACGCCAGTGCCGTGCACGAGATCGAGGTGCCGGACGGTGACAACGTCCGCAAGCAGTCGGGGGTGAACATCACCCCCGACCTGGTGATCGGCGGCACGTATCCGATCGTCCGTCACCACCGGTTCCCGACCCAGTCGTACGTGGGCACCATGGAAGAGGTCGTCGACTGGCGCAAGACCCACGAGAAGGCCGCGGCGGTGGCCAAGCGCCTCGGCCTTACCGCAGCCGCACTGGCCGTCCTATCCCTCGTGAGTGGTGTCCTGATCATCGCCCTGCTGTGACGCCGGTCGTCAGCTGACAGGTACGGCCGCCCGCTCGACCGGGCCGCCTACCTGGCCGGCGCCCGCACCCCGTCCCCCCGTGCCGGTTCGTGACCGCCGCCCGGGGGCGGCTCCTGCCCGGCTGACCGTCCCGCGAGCGGCAGTTCGGCCCAGACCGTCTTGCCGACCAGCCGGTCCACGACCCCCCAGCCGGCCGCGAGGGCCTCCACGATGCGCAGCCCGTGCCCGGACTCGGCCTGGTCGGCGTACGGCCCCACGGCGGGCCGCCGGTCGGCTCGCGCGTCGGACACCTCGATCCGCAGCACGGCGTCCAGCAGGATCAGCCGCAGCTCGAAGTCCCGCCCGGGAACCCGGCCGTGCAGGACGGCGTTGGCGGCCAGCTCCCCGATGAGCAGCCCGGCATCGGCGGCGAGCGGGGTGGAGGCCGGGAAACCCCAGTCGTACAGCTCGTGGAGGGCGAGCACGCGGGCGAGGCGGGCACCGCGGCGGGTGGCGCTGAAACGCTGAGTGAACAGACGTACGAGGGCCTCTGACGGCCCGAAGGGTGCGGTCATGCGACCAACGTCCCGTGCGGACAGGGTCGTTCAACAACACCGGAACTCGTACAAACCAACTGTACGAGTCCACGTGCTGGACGCGCGGAGTCACGGTGCGTGAACATTCCTGTCGGGGAGGTGACCGCCATGGTGATGACCGACGACAGCGGTGACGGCGAGGTCGAGCCCGATGACAACCTGCGCTCCTTCGGGGAGACGGTCAAGGCGTCGCGCAAACGGGTGGGCCTGACACAGGAGCAGCTGGCGCCGCTGATCGGCTACTCGGTCCAGTACGTCGGCTCGGTGGAACAGGGCCGCCGCCACCCGTCGCAGAAGTTCGTGAACAAGACGGAGGCGGTCCTCGACACCTTCGGCGTCATCGGCATCGCGGCGAAGCAGCTGACGCGGCGGCGCGGGCTGGCGTCGTGGTTCCGGCGGTGGGCGGAGCTGGAGGAGGGGGCGGTCACCCTCAACACGTACGAGTGCCGGTCCGTACCGGGCCTGCTCCAGCCGGAGCCGTACGCGCGGGCGCTGATCGGCAACGTCCCGCCCCTGGCGACCCCGGAGGAGGCGGACGCCCGGATAGGGGCCCGCACGGAACGCCAGAAGCTGCTGCTCCGCACCCCATACGTCCTGTTCAGCTTCATCATCGAGCAGGCGCTGATCGAGCGGCGGACGGGCGGCACGGACGTCACACGCGGGCTGATCGACCGGCTCCTGGCGTGCGGTGCGCTGCCGAACGTCGACGTCCAGATCATGCCGCTGGTCCAGCCCGTGCACGCGGGGACGGACGGTCCTTTCCGGCTTCTGGAGACCAACGAGCACGAATGGCTGGGATACAGCGAGGGACAGCAGTCAGGGATCGTGATTTCCGACCCGAAAGACATCAGCCTCCTCCACCAGCGGTATGCCAAACTTCGCATCCAGGCCCTCAATCCGGCGGACAGCGCCGACCTGTTGATGCGAATGCGAGGCTCCCTGTGAACAGCACCTCTCTGCGGTGGTTCAAGAGCAGCTACAGCGGCAGCCAGGGCGACAGTTGTGTCGAGGTCGCCCTCTCCTGGCACAAGTCCACCTACAGCGGCAGCCAGGGCGACGACTGCGTCGAGGTCGCCGCCTGCCCGGACGCCGTCCACGTCCGGGACTCCAAGGAGACGGCGGGCCCCGAGCTGGCGGTCGCCCCCGGCGCCTGGGCCGCCTTCGTCAGCGGGGTCGTGCCCGGGACGGTCTGAGCCGGCCGGGGCGCGGGCGGCCTACGCTTCCCTCATGATCGTGAGTTCCGGTACCCACATCCGCGTCGCCCGCCCGTCCCTCGACCTCGACGCCGCCGAGCGGTTCTACGTGCGGGGGCTCGGGCTCGACGTGCAGTGGCGCAGCACCGACAGCGGCCCCGGGGAGCACGACCTGCTGATGGTCGGGCCCGCCGGGGGCGGCTGGCACTTCGAGCTGACCCGGGACGCGGAGGACCCGGTGGTTCCCGCGCCCACCGTGGACGACCTGTTCGTCGTGTACCTGGGCGAGGCGCCCGACGAGGCCCTCGTGCGGCGGCTCGTGGAGCACGGCGGGACCCGCGTCGCGTCGCACAACCCGTACTGGGACGAGCACGGGGTCACCGTCGCCGACCCCGACGGGTACCGCCTCGTGCTGTGCTCCCGCACCTGGGGCCAGGGCGTCAGCCCACGTCCCGGCCGGCCGGCATCCCCGTAGGGCGGTCAGCCGATCCTGGGGGCCTTCGGGAGGCCCGCCCCGAGGGCGCCGGAGAGGGAGCTGTCCATGGCGCCCGTGGCGGACCCGGCCGCGGAGCCGGTCACCTCGACGGCCGTCTTCGTGTCCTGGATCGCCTGCCCGGGGTGGTCGACGATGTCGGTGACGCGCTGCGTGATCGGGGGCCCCTGGATGGCGGGCTCGTCGGCGGCGTGGGCGGCGACGGGGGTGAGGGCGAGGGCGGCGCCGCCGGTGAGGACCAGGGCGGACAGGGTGCGCTTCATGACGTTCATGCCCCGCCCAACGACCCGCCCGCTCCCCGGGTCACCGGTCGGCCCCGCATTCCGCGCATGGCCCACACCGGCCTCGGCCACGCCTTCAGTACGGCAGCCCGGCCTCTTCCGCAGCGCACGGCCCGACGCCCGCGGCCCCGGATCGGGGTTCGATCCGGGGCCGGGGAGGCGTCTGGGCGGTGACTCGGCCGCGAGACGGGGGCGGGGCGGGTGGGGTCAGTCCTCGACGACCAGGGCCGGGGTGGACTTCGTCAGGACCTGGCCGCGGAAGAAGGCGGGGCTGCGGCGTTCGGTGACGAACATGACGACCAGGCCGAGGGCCAGCAGGCCGACGCCGATGACGAAGACGCTGCCGACGCCGAGGACGGTGGAGCCGGATCCGTAGGACGGGTTCCACATGTCGATCAGGGTCTTGCAGAAGACCGCCGCCAGCAGCAGGCCGCCGAGGACGGGGAAGACGCCCTTGAAGAACAGGTCGCGGGCGGAGCGGCGCAGTTCGCCGCGGAAGTACCAGGCACACGCGAAGGCGGTCAGCGAGTAGTAGAAGCAGATCATCAGGCCGAGCGCGAAGATCGTGTCGGTGAGGACGTTCTCGCTGAGCAGGGTCATCACGGTGTAGAAGGCGCCGGTCGCGACGCCCGCCATGACGGTGGCGCGGCCCGGGGTCTTGAACTTCGGGTGGACCTTGGCGTACGAGGGCGGCAGGGCCTCGTACGTCGACATGGCGAGGACCGTGCGGGCCACCGGGATGAACGTGGTCTGGAGGGAGGCGGTGGCGGAGGCCAGGACCGCGACGAAGAGCAGGATGCCGAGCATCGGGCCCATGACCGGGCCGGCGAGGGCGGCGAAGACGTTGTCGGAGGTCTCCGGGTTGCCGAGGCCGAGGCCGCTGCCGCCGGAGCCGACGGCCATCTGGGCGGCGATGCCGGTGGCCAGGTAGGAGCCGACGAGGACGACCATCGCGATGAGCGAGGCGCGGCCGGGGGTCTTCGTGGAGCCGGTGGTCTCCTCGTTGGTCGCCAGGCAGGCGTCCCAGCCCCAGTACATGAAGATCGAGAGCGAGAGTCCGGCGGTGAAGGCCGCCATGGACTCGACCGCGAAGGGGTTCATCCAGGACCAGGAGAAGTCCAGGCCGGTGTCGAAGCTGCCGGCGGAAGCCTTCTGGAAGGCCATCGCGACGAAAAGGGCGAGGACGACGAGCTGGAGGCCGACCAGGGCGTACTGGACGCCCTTGGTGGCGGTCATGCCGCGGTAGCTGATGGCGGTCGCGACGGCGATCAGGGTGAGGCAGGTGGCGATGTGGACGAACTTGTTGTCGTCCAGGGCGGCGATCGACGGATTGTTCGTGATCTCTCCGGCCAGCAGCCAGAAGTAGGAGGTGGCGACGCCGGCCAGGTTGGAGAGCACGATGATCGTGGCGATCACCAGGCCCCAGCCGCACATCCAGCCGATCCGCGGGCCGAATGCCTTGACGGTCCAGGTGAAGGAGGTGCCGCAGTCCGGCATGGCCTTGTTGAGCTCGCGGTAGGCGAAGGCCACCAGGAGCATCGGGAGGAAGCCGGCGAGGAAGACCGCCGGCATCTGGACGCCGACCTCGCCGGCGGTGGAGCCGAGGGTCGAGGTCAGGCAGTAAACGGGGGCGACGGTGGAGATGCCGATGACGGCGCTTCCCACCAGTCCGACGGACCCCTTGCCGAGGCCCTTGCCGCGAACATCGCCCTCGGCGACGCCGCTTACCGTGTCTCCGACCTGAGGCCGGACGTCCAGCTGAGTCATGGGACAGGACGTTAGAGGGTGCGGTTTCCTCATGCGGAGGACTTAAGTCCAGTAGTTCACAGGGCTAAAATCCTTGGAATCCCGACACGGATCGCGTTCACACTCCCGTAATACAAGGTTCACTCAGGCATCTATTCGCGGTTCGGAAGGCCCAAGGGCGAAGCTTCCGGCATGCGGAAACCGCAGGCGTGTCCGTTTTGCACCATTCAAAACTTTCCCGTACCAATTTGAAGGGCCCCCGAAACCCGGGCCCGGTCCGCCAGACTGGCCCCATGCCCACAGCCGACGAGCTCCTCAGCGCGGATACCGTCAGTAACCTGGCCCGGCTGCTCGCCCGCGCGGCCCGCAGACCCGACTCCCCGGCGCTGCGCGCCCGCGCCGCGACGCTCGGCGGCCTCGCCTTCAGCGGCCGGGTCGCCGCCGTCCGCGACGCCGTCCTCGCCGACCTGCCGGACGACTGGCCCGCCTTCGAGGCCGTCCTGCGCACCGCGCTGGAGGACCCGGGCTTCGCCGGCTGGATGACGTTCCCCGTCAACGAGGCCGTCGGCGTCCGCGGGCTCGCGGCCTTCGAGCCGGGCCTGGCGCTGCTGCGCGACCTCACGCCCCGGCTGACCGCCGAATCCGCCGTACGCCCCTTCCTGCGCGCCGATCCCGCCCGCGCCCTCGCCGTGGTCCGGGGCTGGACCGGGGACCCCGACCCGCACGTACGGCGCCTGGTCAGCGAGGGCACCCGGCCGCGCCTGCCGTGGGCACCGCAGCTGCCCGCGTTCATCGCGGACCCCCGGCCGGCCGTGCCCGTACTGGACGACCTGTACCGCGACGAGTCCGAGTACGTGCGCCGCTCCGTGGCCAACCACCTCAACGACATCAGCCGCGACCACCCCGCGCTCGCCGTGGAGATCGCCGCGAAGTGGCGCACCGACCCCGCGCCCACGACGGATCGCGTCGTCCGGCACGGCCTGCGCACCCTGGTCAAGGCCGGCCGGCCCGACGCGCTCACCCTGCTCGGCCACTCCCCCGACGTGGAGGTCACCGTCAGCGGCCCCGTGGTCACCACCCCGCACGTCGCCGTCGGCGAGTACCTGGTCTTCGACTACGCCGTCACCCACACCGGAGCGCTCCCCGCCGAACTGGTCGTCGACTACGTGCTCCACCACGTCAAGGCCAACGGCGCCCGCACCCCGAAGGTCTTCAAGCTCACCACCCGCGCCATGGCCCCCGGCGAGACCCTCACCGGCACCAAACGGCACTCCTTCAAGCCCATCACCACCCGCCGCTACCACTCCGGCGAACACCTGGTGCAGCTCCAGGTCAACGGCCGGGTGCGAGGCGAGGCGGCCTTCACCCTCGACGCCGCCCCCTGAGGCCCCTGAGGCCGTCCGGGAGCCGCACACCACGCGAACTCCCTGACGGCCCCACTGGCCCTACGAGCTGGTCAGGACCTTCCGAACGCCGTCGGTGATGCCCGGCAGATCGCCGGTGAGGGCGGTCCACCGGTGTGCGTCGTGCTCGGTCAGGACGACCGGGCCGCTTTCGGCGACGGTGACGGCGAAGTTGAACTGGCGGGTGGTGGTGCCGCGGCTGTTCTCGTAGTCGAAGTGCCCGAGGTAGCGGTCCACGGAGGAGACGGTCAGGCCGGTCTCCTCCTGCGTTTCGCGGCGGGCCGCGTCCACGATGGTCTCGCCCGGCTCGACCGTCCCCGACGGGATCTCCCACAGGCCGCCCATGTAGTCGTCCGGGTTCCGCCGGACCAGCAGGACGCAGCCGGCGTCGGTGACCACGGCGGCGGCCACGAAACTGTTGATGCCCTCGGCTTCGGCCTCCTCGGCCAGGGACAGGGCGAGGTCGGAGGTCACGGTCACAGAAGCTCCTTGTGGTGTTCGCTGACCTTCCTGGCCGCGCTGACGTACTGCTCGGCCAGTTTCAGATCCTGTTCACGGTGCCGGACCGGCAGCTTGATCGTGTCCGGTCCGGCCGGGCGGCGCCCGCTGTGCCCATGCTGCCGCCGTCGGGCCCGATGTGGAGGAACGCCGGACCGTCAGGGCACACAGGGTGGCTCAGCCCGTCCAGACGATCGACTGCACCTCGCTGTAGGCGTGCAGGGCGTACGAGCCGACGTCCCGGCCCACGCCCGACCGTTTGAAGCCGCCGAACGGCGCCTCCATGTTCCGGCCGATGGTGTTCACGCCCACCCCGCCCGCCCGCAGCCGCCGCGCCACGCGGAACGCGCGTGCCGAGTCCCCGGACCAGACGTAGCTGATCAGGCCGTAGTCGCTGTCGTTGGCCAGCGCCACCGCCTCGTCCTCACCGCCGTCGAAGGGGACGACCACGACCACCGGGCCGAAGATCTCCTCCCGGACGACGCGCATGTCGTTGGTGCAGTCCACCAGCAGCGTCGGCGCCACGTAGAAGCCGCGCCCGCCGCCCACCACCGGGCGTTCGCCGCCGTACGCGATCCGCGCGCCCTCCTTGCGGCCCAGCTCGACGTACGACTCGACGCGGTCGCGGTGCGCCGCCGAGATCACCGGGCCCACCACCGTGCCGCGTTCCGCCGGATCGCCCACCGTCATGAAGGTCAGGTAGCCGGTGAGCTTCTCGACCAGCCGGTCGTAGACCGACCGGTGCGCGATCACCCGGGTCGGGGCCGTGCAGATCTGCCCCGAGTAGAAGGAGAACGTCGTGCCGATGCCCATCACGGCCGCGTCCAGGTCGGCGTCCTCCAGGACGATCGCCGCGCCCTTGCCGCCCAGCTCCATCAGCTGCCGCTTCATCGTGCGGCCGCACACCTCGGCGATGCGCTGGCCGACGGCCGTGGAGCCGGTGAAGGACACCATGTCGACGTGGGGCGAGTCCACCGCCGCCTCGCCCACCTCGGCCGAGGTGCCCGAGACCACGTTCACCACGCCCGCCGGCACCCCGGCCTCGTGGAGGGCCTGCGCCATCCGGAACACCGACAACGGGTCCTGCGGGGCCGGCTTGACCACCACCGTGTTGCCCATGGCCAGGGCCGGGGCCACCTTGCCCGCTGGGTTCGCCCACGGATTGTTGTACGAGGTGATGCAGGTGACCACGCCGACCGGCTGGCGCACCTCCAGCGCGCCCAGCACGCTCGCCGCCCCCATCGGTCCGGCGTCCGTCACCTGCGGGGGCAGGCCCCGCTCGACCGGTTCCAGGGCGCCCTTCGCGTACCGCCGGAAGCGGGCGACGCCCACGCCGACCTGCATGCCGCGGGCGATGCCGGCCGGCGCGCCCGTCTCCGCGCGGGCCAGCTCGGACCAGGGCTCGTACTCCCGCTGGATGATGTCGGCGGCCCGGTCCAGGATCGCCGCCCGCTCCTCGGGCGCCGTGCGGGACCAGGACGCGAACGCGTCGGCCGCGGCCCGCGCCGCCTCCTCGGCCTGGCCCCGGGAGGCTTCGGGCGCGAGCCCGACCACCGACTCGTCCGCCGGGTTGACCACCTCGTAGTGGCCGCCGTCGGGCTCCACCCACTGGCCGCCGATGTAGAGCCGCTGGGGACCGCCGGGCTGGTGGGTGCTCATCGGGTGCTCACCGTCCTGGTGTCCCGGCCCGAGCGGAG
This sequence comes from Streptomyces sp. NPDC002044, assembly GCF_040296725.1. NCBI lineage: Bacteria > Bacillati > Actinomycetota > Actinomycetes > Kitasatosporales > Streptomycetaceae > Streptomyces > Streptomyces sp. NPDC002044. The sequence continues at coordinate 1,765 of NZ_JBEOXU010000120.1, read as the reverse complement.
CACGATCCCGGGGATCGCGCCCGTCACCTCGTCGTCGCGGATGGTCTCCACCCCGTTGACCCGTACGGACACGATGCCGATGGCCCGCGCGTCCAGCCGCGGGCTGTCGCCCGGCAGGTCGTGGACGAGCGTCGCCGGGCCGGCCTCGATCCGCTCCGGGTCGAAGAGGACCAGGTCGGCGTGGTAGCCCTCGGCGATCCGGCCGCGCTCGCGCAGCCCGAACAGCTGGGCCGGGTCGTCGGTGAGCATCTGCACCGCCTGCTCCAGCGGGACGAGCCGGCGCCCGCGCAGGCAGTCGCCGAGGAAGCGCGTGGTGTACGGCGCCCCGCACATGCGGTCCAGGTGCGCGCCCGCGTCGGAGCCGCCGAGCATGACGTCCTCGTGCTGCCAGGTCTCCTGGCGCAGGGTCCAGCTGGCGGGGTCGTTGTCGGTGGGCATCGGCCACAGGACGGTGCGCAGGTCGTCGTTGGCGCAGATCTCCACCAGGCAGTGGAAGGCGTCCTGGCCGCGCTCGGCGGCGATGTCGTCGACGACCCGGCCGGAGAGGCCCTCGTTCTCCTTGCTGTACGTGTCGCCGATGACGTACCGCCCGAAGCGGGCGAGGCGGCGGAAGACGCCGGCCTCCTTGCTGTCGGCGCGGCGCAGCATCTCCTCCCGTACGTCGGCGTCGCGGAGCTTCCCGATCCGTTCGGGGACGGGCAGGGAGAGGACCTCGCCCCAGCCGGGAATGAGGTTGAGCGCGCAGAAGGTGCCGAGCGACATGTTCATGGGGGTGAGGATCGGCATGGTGAGCGCGACGATCCGGCCGCCGGCCCTGCGGGCGCGTTCGCTGGGGATCAGCTGGCGCGGGACGCGCTCGGGGACGGAGGCGTCGATGGTCAGGACGTTCCAGTTCAGGGGCCGGCCGGCGGCGGCGCTCATGGCGACGAAGAGGTCGATCTCCTCGTCGGAGAACTGGTCGAGGCAGCCGGCGACGATGGCTTCGAGCTGGGTGCCCTCGTGTTCGGCGACGGCCCGGGACAGGGCGAGCAGCTCCTCCGGCTTCGCGTGCCGGGAGGCGACCGGGGAGCCGGCGCCGTCGGAGTGGGTGGAGGACTGGGTGGTGGACAGGCCCCAGGCGCCGGCGTTCATGGCGTCGTGGAAGAGGGCGAGCATCTCGTCCAGCTGCTCGGGGGTGGGCTGTCCGCCGACGGCCGCCTCGCCCATGACGTGCCGGCGCAGGGCGCAGTGGCCGACCATGAAGCCGGCGTTCACGGCGATGCGGCCGTCGAGGGCGTCGAGGTACTCGCCGAAGGTGGACCAGGTCCAGTCGACGCCCTCTTCGAGGGCCTTGAGGGCCATCCCCTCGACCTTGCTCATCATGCGGCGGGTGTAGTCGGCGTCCTCGGGGCGGTCCGGGTGCAGGGGCGCCAGCGTGAAGCCGCAGTTGCCTCCGGCGACGGTGGTGACGCCGTGGTTCATGGAGGGGGTGGCGTACGGGTCCCAGAACAGCTGGGCGTCGTAGTGCGTGTGGGGGTCGACGAAGCCGGGCGTCAGGACGAGGCCCGTGGCGTCCTCGCCGGTGCGGGCCTCTTCGGTGACGGTGCCGGGGTCGCCGATGGCGACGATCCGGCCGTCCCGGATGCCGACGTCGGCGACGCGCGCGGGCGCGCCGGTCCCGTCGACGACGGTCGCGCCCTTGATCAGGTGGTCGAGCATGACGTCCCTTCTGCCGGAGTTCGCGGTGCGGGCCGTGTCCCGGGGCGCCGCCCCCGGGCCCCGGGGG
>NZ_JBEOXU010000119.1:0-19120 GCF_040296725.1 Streptomyces sp. NPDC002044 | reverse complement strand
GGCGCGGATCCCCGTACGGCTGCCCTCGCCCGCCCGGTGCGGCGGGCCCGGCCCGACAACAGGGCCCCGGCCGCCCTGGCCCGTGCGGCCGACTGAGCCGCCGTCCGGGCGCCCGCGTGATTCCGCGACGCAGCGATCCCCGAGATCCCCGCGCTTTCCGTGACCGAGTGAGGACTCCACCGTGACCGTGCTGACCGTGCCCCCCGTGCCGCAGGACTCCGGCCCGCGCAGAACCGACCCGGGCGGGACGTTCCTGCCCCCGCGCCACGACGACCAGTGGATCGGCGGCGCCTGGACCGCCTCCGACGCCGAGGGCCGTCTCGTCGTGACCGACCCCAGTACCGAACAAGCCCTGGCCACCGTCCCCGCCGGCAGCGTCCGCGACGCCGACCTCGCGGTGCGCGCCGCCGCCGGCGCCTTCGAGCGCTGGGCGGGCACACCGCCCCGCGAACGGGCCGCCCTGCTGCGCCGGGTCGTCGAGGCCATGGAGGTCCGGGCCGACCGCTTCGCCGACGTGATCACCGCGGAAGTCGGGGCGCCCGCCCGGATGGCACGCCAGACCCACGTCGGACTCTCGCTGGGCATGGCCGCGCACTGCGTGGAGACCGCGGCCTCGTACGCCTTCGAACAGCGCGTCGGCCACTCCCTGGTGGTGCGCGAGGCGGCCGGCGTGGCCGCCTGCATCACCCCGTGGAACACCCCGCTGCTCCTGACGGTGCAGAAGATCCTCCCCGCGCTGGCGGCCGGCTGCACCGTGGTGCACAAGCCGAGCGAGATCACCCCGCTGCACGCCCGGCTGCTGGCCGAGGCGATCGCCGAGGCCGATCTGCCGCCCGGCGTCTTCAACATGGTCGTCGGGACCGGGCCGACCGTCGGCACGGCGCTGGTGACGCACCCGCTGGTCGACGTGGTCTCCCTGACGGGCTCCACCCGGGCCGGCCGCGAGGTCTCCGCGCTGGGCGCCGACCGGATCAAGCGCGTGCACCTCGAACTCGGCGGAAAGAACGCCAGCCTCGTCCTCGACGACGCGGACCTCGCGGCGGCGGTCGCCGCGACCGTCGACCAGATGCTCTTCAACACCGGCCAGACGTGTCTGCAGTGGAGCCGGCTGCTGGTGCCCCGCGACCGCCAGGACGAGGCCGTACGGCTCGCCGGGCAGGCCATGGACGGCTACGTGACCGGCGATCCGCGCGACCCCGCGACCGACCTCGGCCCGCTGGTGTCCGCCGACGCGCACGCCCGCGTCACCGAGTACATCCGCCGCGGCACGGAGGAGGGCGGTGCCCGCCTGGTCCGCGGCGGAGCCGGCCGGCCCGCCGGGCTCACCACCGGCTACTACGTCCAGCCGACGATCTTCGCGGACGTGGACCCGCTCACCACGATCGGCCAGGAGGAGATCTTCGGCCCCGTGCTGTCGGTCATCCCGTACGACGACGAGGACGAGGCGGTCCGGATCGTCAACGGCACCCGCTACGGGCTGCACGGAGCGGTCTGGTCCGGCGACGGCGCCCGCGCCGAGCGGGTGGCGCGCCGCTTCCGCTCCGGGCTGGTGGACGTCAACGGCGGCCAGTTCAACCCGGCCGCACCGTTCGGCGGCTTCAAGCAGTCCGGGATCGGCCGCGAGTGCGGCACGGCCGGACTGGAGGCATTCCTGGAGACCAAGTCGATGCAACTGCCCCAGGGCGGCGGCCAGGTGGTGGGTCCGCGGCTGCGGTCCACCGCGGCAGCCGGCCCCGCGGACACGGAGAGGAACGACGGATGACCGAGCGGACCGCCGAGCACCCCGGGGGCGCCACCGCCCCCGGCGTACCGGCAGACGACACACCGACCCCCGGGGGCCCGGGCCGGGACGACCTGGCACCGGCCGGGTGGGCGCAGGCCGGCCCGGCCGCGGGTACCCGGGCCGCGGGCACTGCGGCCGCCACCGCCCCGGACGCCGTCGCCGACGCGGCCGGGCGACCCGTCGCCGACGCGCTCCCGCCGCTGTTCGCGCGGCTGGAGCGGTGGACCCGCGAACAGCCCGACGAGAGCGCCGTCAAGGCCCCGGACGGCACCCTCACCTACGCGGCGCTCACCGCCCGCACCGCCCGCTACGCCACCGCGCTGGCCGCCGCCGGCGTCGGCCCGGAAACCTCGGTCGGCCTGCTCCTCGGCCGCTCCCGGGAGAGCGTGCCCGCCCTGCTCGCCGTCTGGAGCCTCGGCGCCACGGCCGTCCCGCTGGACCCCGGCCACCCGGTCGAGCGCCTCGGCCACGTCCTGCGCGACGCCGACGCCGCCGTACTGGTCGCCCCCGCGGCGCCCGACGGACTGGAGCCGGGCGCGGCCCGCCTGCTGACCCCCGCCGACGTCCGCCGCACCGCGCCGGGCCCGCTCGCGGTGGCCGTACCCGCCGCCGACGGCTGCGCGTACCTCATCTACACCTCCGGAACCACCGGCCGCCCCAAGGGCGTCGAGGTCACCTACCGGGGCCTGGACACCTTCGTCGAGGCCCTCGTCGGACTCGGGCTGCCGCCCGGCGGGCTCGGGCTCAACGCCGTCTCGCCCGCCTTCGACGGCTGGCTCTGGTGCACCCTGCTCTACCTCACCCACGGCCAGGGCGTGGCCCTCGTCGACCTCTCCCTCGACGGACTGCGCGCGGCCGCCGCGGAGGGCCGCGAGGCCCTGCCCGCCGGTCTGCGCACCGTCTCCCTCACCCCCTCGCTGCTGGCCGCGCACGGCGCCGGACTCGACGCGGCGGAGGTGGTCTTCGTCGCCGGCGAGGCCTGCCCGGCCGCGCTGGCCGAGCGGTACGCCCGCGGCCGCCGGCTGCTGAACGTGTACGGGCCGACGGAGGTGACCATCGCCGCGACCTGGGCCGACAGCAAACGGGGTGACGACGTGAGCACCATCGGACGCCCGCTGCCCGGCTACCGGGCGTACGTCCTGGACGAGGACCTGCTCCCGGTGCCCGCCGGCACCGAGGGCGAGCTGTACCTCGGGGGACCCGCCGTCGCGCGCGGCTACCGCAAGCGCCCCGGACTCACCGCGAGCCGGTTCCTCCCCGATCCCTTCCAGGGCGGCGGCACCCGGATGTACCGCACCGGAGACGTGGTGGTCCGCCGCGTCGGCGGGGAACTGGAGTACCGGGGACGCCGTGACGACCAGGTCAAGATCCGCGGCCACCGCATCGAACTGGGCGAGGTGGAGCGCGTCGCCGCCGAACTCCCCGAGGTCGTCGCCGCGGCCTGCTGCCCGCTCGCCTCGGGGGAAGCCCTCGGCCTCGCCGTCGTCGCCGCACCCGGCGCCGACCCGGCCGGACTGTCCGCCCGTGTCGTGGAGCGCTGCCGCAAGCAGCTTCCCGCGGCCGCCGTGCCGGGCACCGTCCGGGTACTCGACCGGATCCCGACCCTGACCACCGGCAAGGCCGACCGCGAGGCACTCGCCCTGGCCCTGGCCGTCCCCGAGTCCGGAGCGGACCCGCGCGAGGCGTCCCCGGCCGCCGCCGCCACCCCGACCGAGCGCCTGGTCACGGGCGTCTGGGCCGAGGTGCTCGCCATCGGGGTGCCGGACCGGAACGCCGACTTCTTCGAGCTGGGCGGCCACTCCCTCGCGGCGGCCCGGGCGGTCTCCGAACTGCGCCGGATCACCGGCCTGCGCGTCGGCCTGGACACGCTGCTGGACCGGCCGACGGCCTCCGACTTCGCGGCCGAACTCGACCGGCTCCTCGCCGCGCGGGAAGCACCGGCCGCCGTCAAGACCGCCGAGGGGGCCTGAGCCGTGGGCACCTGGATCTCCACCTGGAGCACCGACCCGGCGGACGCCGCCCTTCCCGCGCTGCTCTGCCTGCCCCCGGCCGGGGCCGGCTGCCAGCAGTTCCGCTCCTGGCAGCCGGCGCTGGCCGGCACCGCCCAGGTGTACGGCGTACAGCTGCCGGGCCGGGAGAACCGCTGGCGCGAGCCCATGCCGGACACCTTCGGGGAGGCCGTCGCGGCCACCGCGCGGGAGCTGGCGGCCACCGTCGCCGTCGACCGGCCGCTGATCGTCTTCGGCCACAGCTTCGGCGGGCTCCTCGGCTACGAACTCTCCCGCCTCGTGCGGCCGCGGGCCCTGGTGGTCAGCGGCTGCCGGGCCCCCGGCTTCTGGGACGGGGCGGGCCGCGGCATCGTCGACGACGCCGAAGAGCTGGACAAGCTCTTCGACACGGCGGGCGTCGACCCCGCGCTCCTCGACGAGGCCACCCGCGACCTGATGGTCGCGATGCTCCGCAAGGACGCCCGGCTGTCGCTGAGTTACGTCCACCGGCCCGGCGACCGCCTCGACGTGCCCGTGCACGCCTGGGGCGCCGACGGCGACGAGACCGTCAGCTCCGAGGAGCTGGACGGCTGGGCCGCCGTCACCACCGCCGGATTCGCCCGGCACCGCACCACCGGCGGCCACCACGCCGTACTGCGCCGCCCCGAACCCGTACTGGACCACCTGGCCGGGCTGCTGCGGGGCGAGGGCGCCCCGCTCACCCCCGCCCCCTGACGCACAGCGCCCCCGCACGTCCCGGCACCCCCCTGACGATCCGCCCGCATCCGCCCGCCCCAGCCCGGAGGACACCGTGCCCACCACCCATCAGGTCCTCGTGAACCACGAAGGGCAGTACGCGCTGTACCCCGCCGCGCGCGAGACACCCGACGGCTGGACCCCGGCCGGTTTCGACGGCACCGAGGACGCGTGCGCCGCCTTCGTGGACGCGCACTGGCCCGACACCCGCCCGCTCAGCCTGCGAGGAGCCTGAGATGAAGATCGACCTGCTCGACCCGGGCCCCTTCGCCCGCAACGACTTCTGGCCCGCCTTCACCTGGCTGCGGGCCAACGCGCCGGTCCACTGGCACCCCGAACCCGGTGGTGACGACGGCTTCTGGGTACTGAGCAAGCACCGCGACATGGTGAAGGTCTACGCGGACAGCGACACCTTCAGCTCGGCGAGCGGCATGCGGCTGGGCAGCGACCCGGCCGCCGTCGCCGCCGTCGCCCAGCGCATGCTGATCGTCTCCGACGTCCCGCACCACACCCGGCTCAAGCGCGCGCTCTACCAGGCGTTCGGCCCGCAGCAGATGCCCCGCCTGGAAGCACTCGTGGAGAAGGTCGTCGGCGAGCTGGTGTCCGAGGCCGCCGAACGCGACGAGCTGGACTTCATCGACCTGGCCAAGCAGCTCCCCAACCGGGTCGTCTGCGCCATGATGGGCATCCCGCGCGCCGACTGGGCGTGGATCGGAGCCCTCACCACCGGCGCCTTCGACTCACCGGACGAAGCGGTCCGCACCAGCGCGCACTCGGAGATCTTCCTCTACTTCATCGAGCTGCTGGCCGAACGGCGCGTCCGCCCCGGCGACGACCTGGTCAGCCAGATCGCCCACGACACCCTGGTCGACGAGGGCGACGGCACCGAACGGCCGCTCAGCGACGAGGAGATCGTCTTCAACCTCAACGGCGTCCTCTCCGGCGCCAACGAGACCACCCGCTACTCGGCGGCCGGCGCGGTGCACATGTTCGCCGACCACCCCGACCAGTGGCGGCTGCTGCGGGGCCTGGGCCCCGAGGGCATCGCCCCGGCCGTCGAGGAGATCCTGCGCTGGACCACCCCCGGGGTGCACGCCCTGCGCACCGCCGTACGCGACACCGAGATCAACGGGACCCGCATCGCCGCGGGCGACCGGGTGACCCTCTGGAACGTCTCGGCCAACCGGGACGAGGACGTCTTCGCCGACCCGCACACCTTCCGCGTCGACCGCCGCCCCAACCGGCACGTCGCCTTCGGCCACGGCCGCCACCTGTGCCTCGGCGCCCGCCTCGCCCGCTTCGAACTCGGTGCGCTGCTCACCGAGATGCTCACCGTCCTGGACGGCTTCGAGCTGACCGGACCCGTCACCTTCAACTCGTCCAACTTCACCTGGGGGATCAACAGTCTCCCCGTGCGGCTGCTGCGCAGCCGAGCCTTCGCCAATTAAGAAAGGGCCCGCACTGTGACCACCGCACTCGTCGACTTCAACCGTTCCGACACGGCGTTCCCCGCCACCGGATACCCCGAGCTGCTCGCCGGGCAGGCCGCCCGCACCCCCCGGGCCACGGCTCTCGCGCAGGGCGAACGTTCCTGGACGTACGCCGAACTGGAGGCCGTCACCAACCGGCTGGCGCACGCCCTGATCGCCCGCGGCGCCGCCGCCGGCGAACGGGTCGGGCTCTGCTACCCGCGCGGCGCCGAGTACGTCATCGGCTCCCTCGCCGTCCTCAAGACGGGCGCCGCGGTCGTCGCCCTCGACCCGGTCAACCCCGACGACCGGCTCGCCGCGATGATCGCGGACGCCGCCCCGCTGCTGGTCCTCACCCCGGCCGAGCTGGGCCGCCGGATACCGCAGGACGTGCCCCAGGCCGAGGTGTCCACCGCCGGCCAGGGCCTGCCCGACACCGCCCCGGGGGTCGTGACCGGGCCGGACACCGTCAGCCACCTCATCTACACCTCCGGCTCCACCGGCACCCCCAAGGCCGTTCTGGAGCGTCACGGCGCGCTCACCAACCTCGTGCACTGGACCCGGCGGGCCTACGGGGTCCAGGAGGGCGACCGCGCCTCCTGGATGTCCACGCCCGGCTTCGCCGTCCAGATCATGGAGTGGCTGGCCTACCTGCCGGCCGGCGCCGCGATCCACATCCCGGAGGCCGGCCAGGCGCAGACCCCGGAGCAGATCCGCGACTGGCTGGTGGGCGAGGGCATCACCCACACCATGCTGGTGGCCGCCCTCGCCGAGCCGGCCTGGGGCCTGGAGTGGCCGGCGGGCACGGCGCTGCGGATCCTGGTGACCACGGCCGAACGGGTCCACAGCTGGCCGCCGGTCGACACCCCCTTCCGGGTCGTCATGACGTACGGAACCACCGAGACCACCAACGTGCTGTCCTGCCTCGACCTCGGGGCCGGCACCGACTTCACCAGCCAGGCCACCTCCGACGAGGTACGGGCCACCCGGCAGGTCCCGGTCGGCGTGCCCATCGCCAACCTCCGCGTCCACCTCCTGGACGAGGACGGCGTCCCGGTGCCCGAGGGCGAGGTCGGCCGCCTGCACGTCTCCGGCGCCGGTGTCGCGGCCGGCTACCACGGCCGCCCCGAGCTCACCGCCGCCAAGTTCCACCCCAACTTCCTCGGCGACGACCCGCACCCCGTGCTGTACGACACCGGCGACCTCGCACGGCGCCGCGAGGACGGGGCCGTGGAACTGCTCGGCCGCTCCGACTCCCAGGTGAAGATCCGCGGCTTCCGCGTCGAACTCGGCGAGGTGGAGACGCACATCGCCCGCCTCGACGGCATCGCCGAGGCCGTCGTCGTCACCCAGGAGCGCGGCCCCGGAGACAAGCGCCTCATCGCCTACGTGTCGGCGGACGGCGCGACCGCGCCCGACCCGGCCGCGGTCCGCGCCGACGTCGCCCGCACCCTGCCCTACTACATGGTCCCGGCCTCCGTCGTCGTCCTGCCGTCCCTCCCGCGCCTGCCCAACGGCAAGGTCGACCGCCGCAGCCTGCCCGAGCCCCCGGAGGGCCGCGACGGCGTCGGCGCCGGCTACGAGGCCCCCCGCAACGAGGTCGAGGACGGCCTCACCCGCCTGTGGGCCGAGGCGTTCCGCACCGACGGCGTCGGCATCCACGACAACTTCTTCGAGCTGGGCGGACACTCGCTGCTCGCCTTCCAGCTCATCGACGAGATCCGCCGCCGCTACAGCGTCGAGCTGAGCCTCTCCGACCTGTCCACCTACCCGACCGTCGCCGAGCTGGCCACCCTCGTCACCACCGAACGCTCCGGCGCCCGCGGCTCGTTCGGCGGACTCCCGGCGATCGTCCCCGACCCGGCGGGCCGCTTCGAGCCGTTCCCGCTCACCGAGAGCCAGCAGGCGCTGTGGATCGGCCGCGGCGGCCTCGTCGAGCTGGGCAACGTCGGCTGCCACGGCTACTTCGAGTGGGAGAGCGAGCAGCTCGACGTCCCCCGCTTCGAGGACGCCTGGCGCCGGCTCGTCGAACGCCACGACGCGCTGCGCACCCGGGTCCTGCCCGACGGCACCCAGCAGGTCTTCGAGGAGATCCCGGCCTACGAGATCCCCGTCACCGACTTCGGCGGCCTCGACGAGGAGTCCCGCCACGAGGAACTGGCCGCCCTGCGGGAGCGGTTGTCCCACCAGGTGCTGGACGCCGACAGCTGGCCGCTGTTCGACGTGCGGATCAGCCTGCTCGGCGGCGGCCGGGCCCGGATCCACCTCTCGCTGGACTTCCTGGTCGCCGACGCCTGGAGCTACTTCCAGGTCCTCATCCCGGACCTGGTCACCTACTACGTGGAGCCCGGCGCCGAACTGGCCCCGCTGGAGCTGACGTTCCGCGACTACGTCCTCGCGGTGTGGAACTCGCTGCGGGACAGCGAGCTCTACCGCCGCTCCGAGTGGTACTGGCGCGACCGCCTCGCGACCCTGCCGCCCGCCCCGGCCCTGCCCGAGCGCCCGGCCGACGCCCCCGAGCTGCCCGTCCGCTTCGAACGGCGCAGCCACGTCGTCGCCCCCGCCCTGTGGACCCGGATCCAGGAGCGGGCGCACGCCCGCGAGGTGACCCCGTCGGGAGTGCTGGCCGCCGCGTACGCCGAGATCCTGGGCACCGCGTCCGGTCAGGCCCGCTTCACCATCAACTTCCCCCTCTTCAACCGGCTCCCGCTGCACCCGCAGGTCAACGCACTGCTCGCGGACACCACGACCACGCTGCTGCTCGCCGTCGAGCAGCAGGACAGCACCTTCGCCGGGCGGGCCCAGGCCGTCCAGCGCAGGCTCTGGGCCGACCTGGAGCACCGCTACTTCAGCGGCGTGCAGGTCCTGCGCGAGCTGACCAAGCTGCGCGGCTCCCTCGCCCCCGCCATGCCCGTGGTGATGACCAGCCTGGCCGGCCACCCGCCGCAGTACGAGGAGACCGAGCTGGGCGCGCCCGTCTACGGGATCTCCCAGACCCCGCAGGTCTCGCTGGACTTCCAGGTCTTCGAGAAGCCCGACGGGCTGACCTTCAACTGGGACTTCCTGCCGGCGGTCTACCCCGACGGGCTCATCGACTCCCTGTTCGAGGAGTTCACCGCGCTGCTGGAGGCGCTCGCCGAGGACGAGGCGTGGGAGCGCCACTCCCCGCCGCCCGGGGACGAGACCGCGGCCCCCGGCAAGGCCGAGGAGCGCGACACGGGCGACGCCTGGGAGCGCTACTGGGCCGGCATCCAGCGCACCGGCCGGGGCGGCGACGTCATCTGGGACGCCGACAGCGGCGAGGAGTTCCACTGGCTGCTCGGCCAGGCACAGAACCACTTCCGGGCCGGCCTGCCGGTCATCGACCTGGGCTGCGGAAACGGCCGCTACAGCCGCGAACTCGCCCCGCACTACCCCTCGGTCGTCGGTGTCGACGTCTCCGCCAGCGCCATCGACCACGCCAAGCGCGAGGCGAAGGGCGTCGACAACGTCGACTACCTGGCGATCGACATGACCGACGCCGAGCAGGCCGCCGTCCTGGGGGAGGGGCCGTACAACATCTTCGTCCGCGGCGTCTTCCACGTCCTGGACGGCGAGGCCCGGGCCCGGCTCGCCGACATCGCCGGCCGGCTGCTGGGCAGCGAGGGGACGCTGATCGTCCACGAGCCCGACTACTCCAGCAACTCCTTCGGCTACCTCGGGTTCGTCGGCGGCAAGCGCGGCCGCGCCGAGGACCTCGTCGGCCCGCTGGAGGCGGCCGGCGTACGGCACTCGCACCGCTTCACCCGGCCCGAGCTCGCCGAGGCGTTCGGCGCCGACGCGTGGGAGGTCGTCGAGGACGAGGCGATAGAACTGCACGCCATCGACCCGCAGTCGGACTCGGACGCGCTGCGCCTGCCCGGCTACTACGCGGTGCTGCGCCGTCGGCGCTGATGGCCGGTCTGGCACTGGCGGGGCCGACCGCAGCGGTGCTGGCCGCGGCCGGGGACGTACGGGAGCTGCTGACCCGTACCGAACTGGACCGGGCCGGCGCCCTGCGGTCGGCGGGCGACCGGGACGACTTCCTGGCCGCCCACGCCCTGGTCCGGCTGTGCGCCGGGCGGCTCCTGGGCCGTCCGGCGCACAGCCTCACCGTCGTCCAGAGCTGCGGGAGGTGCGCGCGGCCGCACGGCAGGCCGAGCCTGGCCGAGGCCCCCGGTACCGGCGTCAGCCTCGCGCACACCCGGGGCTGGGTCGTGGCCGCGGCGGCGCCCGGCCCGGTCGGTGTGGACGTGGAGGCCGACGACGGCCGCCCGCTGGACTGGCGGACGGCCGCGCCGGCCTGCACCGAGAAGGAACTGGCCGCCCTGCGGACGGCCGTGGACCCGCGGCGCGCCTTCCTGCGCCAGTGGGTGCGAAAGGAGTCCCTGGTCAAGGTCGGGGCGGGCACGCTGGACGAGGCGGCCCGCCTCGACCTTCCCGTGTACGGGCGGGAGCCGCCCCGCTGGCGGGGCTGGGAGCTGGTGGACTGGGGCGGTGACGGGGTCGTCGGATGCGTGGCGGCCCGCGAAGAGACGCGGCTGCGGCTGCTCGGCTGAAAGACTGGACACGTGGAACGACGTACGACCGACCGGCTGCTCAGGGCTCGCGCACAGGCGATCGGGGGCGGGGTCCGGGAGGACTCCGTCGCCGCCGTCCTCGACCGGGTGCTGGCCGTACAGGCCCAGGACCTGCCCGCGGCGGAGCTCGGGCTGCGGGTCCGCGCCCGCGGACTGACCCTCGACGCGGTGCGGCGGGCCACCGACACCGAACGCACCGCCGTGCGCGGCTGGTTCATGCGCGGCACCCTCCAGCTGGTGCCCGCCACCGACGCCCGCTGGCTGCTCGCCCTGTTCGGCCCCCTCTACCTCGCCCTCGCGGCGCGGCGGCTGCGCGAACTCGGCCTGGACCAGGACCTGTGCGAACGCTCCGAACGGCTCATCGCGGACGCGGTCGCCGGCGAGGGGCCGCTGACCCGGGCCCAGCTCACCGACCGGCTCACCACGCTGGGCGTCGAGCCCAAGGGGCAGTCCGCCTTCCACCTGATCCGCCGCGCGGCCCTGACCGGCCGGATCTGTCACGGGCCGCAGCGCGACGGGGAGGCCACCTTCGTCCTCCTCGACGACTGGCTGCCCGGCGGCGGACCGCCGCCCTTCACCGGAGCGGCCGCCGAGCGGGAACTCGCCCGCCGCTACCGCCTGGCCCACGGGCCGGCCGACGCACCGGACTTCATCCACTGGTCCGGGCTCAGGACGACGGCGGGCAAGGCGGCCTGGGCCGCCGTACGGGAGAGCGGGGACAGCGCCCCCGCGACCCCGCCCGACCCCGCCGCCCCGGACGTGCGGCTGCTGCCGGCCTACGACAACTACCTCGTCGGCTACCGAAGCCGGGACCTGTCCGTACCGGCGCAGGACGAGCGCCGGGTCTGGCCCGGCGGCGGACAGATCCGGGCCACCGTCCTGGTCGACGGCCTGGCCGTCGGCACCTGGTCGCGGGGCCGGGGAGGCGCCGGCGTGCACGTCGAGCCGTTCCCCTCGGCCGCGCCCCCGACCGCCGCCGTCACCGCCGCGCTCGCCCGCGAGAGCGCCGACGTCGCCCGCTTCTCCAGCGGAACTCACAGCCTCTCTACAAAAGCCCTATAGTCCGCGGATTCATAACCGCCCGCTAACTCGGGATCCATAGCGTCAGTGCCGTCCGACAATTCCGTACCCAATCAGAAAAGGGCGTCGACATGGCACTCGGTCGGCATTCCGATTTCAATCGCCTGTGGTTCGGGCAGACCGTCAGTAATTTCGGCGACAAGATCTCCCTCCTCGCCCTCCCGACCCTCGCGGTCGTGATCCTCGACGGGGGAGCCTTCGAGGTCGGCGTGCTGGGCGCGCTGCGCTTCCTCCCCTTCCTGCTGCTCGCCCCGGTCGCGGGGCTGGTGGCCGACCGGGTGTCGAGGCGCACGATCATGATCGTCGCCGACCTGGGCCGCTTCCTGGCCCTGGGCACGATCCCCCTGGCGTTCGCCTTCGACTCCGTCAGCATGGTCCACATCTACATCGTGGCGGCGGTCACCGGCTGCCTCACCACCTTCTTCGAAGTCTCGTACCAGTCCTGGCTCCCCCAGCTCATCGGTACCGAGAACCTCATCGAGGGCAATACCAAACTCCAGATCAGCCGCAGCGTCGCCGAAGCGGTCGGCGCGGGCGCCGGCGGTGCGCTCATCCAGGTGCTCGGCGCCGCCCGCGCCATCACCGCCGACGCGTTCACCTTCCTGATCTCGCTGATCGCCCTGCTCGTCATCCGCCACCGTGACGTCCGCGAGCGGACCGAGGAGCGGAAGGCCTCCGCCAAGGCGGAGATGAAGGAGGGCATGCGGACCCTGTTCGGGAACCCGGTGCTGCGCGGCCTGTTCACCGCCAACGTCGTGGTCAACCTCGGCGCCGCCATGGGTGACGCCCTGCTGATCGTCTACGCCTACAAGGTGCTCGACCTGAGCCCCGGCCAGGTCGGCATCGCCTTCGCCGTCATGTCGGTCTTCGTCATCGTCGGCGCGGTCCTCTCCGAGCAGGTCGCCAAGGTCCTGACCGTCGGCCGGGTCCTGGTGCTCTCCGCGGTCGTCCTGGGCCTCGGCTACATCGTCGTCCCGACGGGCGGCGCCGTCGGCGGCTTCATCGGACTGATCGTGGTCCAGGCCGTCATCGGCTTCGTCTCGCCGATGTTCGACATCCACGTCCTGAGCCTCGTGCAGGGGGTCACCCCGAACGAGCAGATGGGCCGCGTCAGCGGCACCGCCCTCTCGGCGGTGTACGGCGCGCTGTCGCTGGGCTACTTCATCGGCGGCGCCCTCGGCGAGGCGGTGGGCCTGACGGCCGGCCTCGCGGTGGCCGGCGCCGTGACCATCATCGGCGGACTGACCCTGCTGGGCGGACCGGTCTCCAAGATCAAGGAGATGCCGGCCGGCGACGACGCCGGGGAAACCAGTCCGGCCGCGGCCGAGCCGAAGATCACCGCCTGAGCGGCACCCCGGGGGTGCGGGAGTGGGTGCCTGCCGAACGGCACCCGCTCCGCACTGCTCCGCGCACCCCCCGCGCGGTCCGCGGCCGGCCTTCAGGGCCCCCGCCCGGACCGCTCCCGCACCGCGCGCACCCCGTACCGCCCGGCCGCCCCGCCGCGGCAGGCCGTACGCCGTACGCCCCGCACACCGCTGCACCCGTACCGCCGCGCCGCGATCCGCGGCGCCCTCGCCGTATCCCTCTCCCGACTCCCGAAGACGCACGGAGGCTCAAGGTGAGCGAGTCCCTCGCCGAACGCATAGCCGCACTGCCGAAGTCCCGCCGGGCACTGTTCCAGGCCCTCTCGGGCCGCAACGGCGGGCGCGCCGCCGTACGCGAGGACCCCGAGCCGGCCCCCCGTGACCCCGCCGAACCGCCGGTGCTCTCCTTCGCCCAGCGCCGGCTGTGGTTCATCGACCAGCTCCAGCCCGGCAGTCCCGCGTACAACGTGCCCGTCGCCACCCGCATCCGCGGCCCCCTGGACCTGCCCGCCCTGCACGCGGCGCTCCAGGAGATCGTGGACCGCCACGAGGTGCTGCGCACCGTCTACACCTACCGGGAGGGCGCCTCCGAGGCCGTGCCCCGGGTGATCGACGGGTTCCGGCTGCCCCTGCCGGTGATCGAACTGCCCGGTGAGGAGGACGTCCGGCCGTTCTACGACGCCGACGCCGGCGCCCCCTTCGACCTGGCCGGCGCCGTCCCGCTGCGCGCCCGGCTGGGCCGGCTCGCCGACGACGACCACGTCCTCGTCCTGAACCTCCACCACATCGTCACCGACGGCTGGTCGATGCGGCTGCTGTACACCGAACTGGAGCGCGCCTACGCGGCCCGCACCGGCGTTCCCGCCGAGCGGCTCGCCCCGCTCGCCCTCCAGTACGCCGACTTCGCCGCCTGGCAGCGCCACCGGATCAGCGGCGACCGGCTGGAGCGGCTCACGTCCTTCTGGAAGGAGGAGCTCGGCGGCGCCGCGCCCGTGGACCTGCCCACCGACCGGCCCCGGCCGCCCGTCTTCGGACACGCCGGAGCCTCCCGCTACATCGATCTGCCGCCCCGGCTCATCGCCAGACTGCGGGAGTTCGGCAAGTCCGAGGGCGCCACCCTCTACATGACGATGCTGGCCGGCTTCGCCGCCACCCTGCGCCGCTGGACCGGCCAGGAGGACATCGTCGTCGGCACGTCCGTCTCCGGACGCGACCACCCGGCCTTCGGCGACCTCGTCGGCTTCTTCGTCAACACCCTGCCGCTGCGCATCAGAACCGGCGGCGACCCCGGATTCGCCGAGCTGGTCCGGGCCACCCGCCACACCACCCTCCAGGCGTACGCGCACCAGGAACTCCCCTTCGACCTCATCGTCGACGCGCTCGCACTGCCGCGGGACCCCAGCCGGCCGCCGCTCACCTCCGTGATGTTCCTCCTCGACGAGACCCCGGACACGGCCCCGGGCCTCGCCGGCCTCGCCACCGAGCCCATCGACTTCTCCTCGCACGCCACCAAGTACGACCTCATGATCAGCGTGCACGACACCGGCACCGCCGTCCGCGCCCTCGTCGAGTACCCCACCGACCTGTTCGACGCCCCGACCGTGGACCGGCTGCTCGGCCACTTCCTCACCACCCTCGACGGCGCCGTCTCCCGCCCCGAACTCCCGCTGTCCGCCCTGCCGCTGCTCACCGACGGCGAGCGCCGCGCCGCCCTGGACGACTGGAACGCCACCCGCGCCCCCTTCCCCCAGGACGCCTGCCTGCACCAGCTCTTCGAGCAGCACGCCGACCGGCGGCCCGACGCGCCCGCCGTGGTCCTGGGCGGTCTCGGCGGCTGGAACGTCACCTACCGGGAGCTGGAGGAGCGTGCCAACCGGCTCGCGCACCGCCTCGTCGAAGCCGGCGCGGGACCCGACCGGACCGTGGCCCTGTGCCTGCGCCGGGGCCCCGCGCTGGTCACCGCGATCCTCGCCGTCCTCAAGGCCGGCGGCGCCTACGTACCGCTGGACCCGGACTACCCGGCCGAGCGGCTGGCGCTGCTGCTGCGCGACGCCGCCCCGCCGCTGGTCGTCTCCGACTCCGAGCTGATCGGCCGGCTGCCCGTGCCCGACGGCACCGCACAGGTGCTCCTGGACACCGACCGGGCGGCCCTCGCCGAGCTGCCCGCGACCCGGCCCGCCGTACCCGTCACCGCCCGCGACCTCGCGTACGTCATCTTCACCTCGGGCTCCACGGGCACCCCCAAGGGCATCGCCCTGGAACACCGCGGCGTGGTCAACAACCTGCTCGACCTGAACCGCTCCCACGGCATCGGCCCCGGCGACCGCGTCCTCGCCCTGTCCTCGCCGAGCTTCGACATGAGCGTCTACGAGACCCTCGGCATCCTCGCGGCCGGCGGCACGCTCGTCCTGCCCGACCCGGCCGCGGCCAAGGACCCGGCCCACTGGGCCGACCTCGCCGACCGCCACGGCGTCACCGTCTGGAACTCCGCCCCCGCGCTCCTCGGCCTCCTCACCGACCAGCTGGAACACGCCAACGGCCCCCGGCTGCCGCGGCTGCGCACCGCGTTCCTCGGCGGCGACTGGATCCCCGTCACCCAGCCGGACCGGATCCGCGCCTTCGCGCCGGACCTGACGTTCGTGGCGCTGGGCGGAGCCACCGAGGCGTCCATCCACTCGATCGAGTTCCCCGTCGGCCGCGTCGACCCCGCGTGGACGAAGCTCCCGTACGGGCGGCCCATGGCCAACCAGCTCGCCTTCGTCCTCGACCCGCACGACCGCCTCGTCCCCGTCGGCGTCCCCGGCGAACTCCACCTCGGCGGCGTCGGGCTGGCCCGCGGCTACCTGGGCCGCCCCGACCTGACCCGGGAGAAGTTCGTCCAGGTCGAACTGGAGCCCGGCCGTACCGAGCGGCTCTACCGCACCGGCGACCTGGCCCGCTACGGTCCCGACGGCACCATCGAACTCCTGGGCCGCACCGACTTCCGGATCAAGCTGAACGGGCTGCGCATCGAGCCCGGCGAGGTGGAGAGCGCCCTGCGCGACCTCCCCGGAGTCCGCGAAGCCGTCGTCGCCGCCCGCCAGTCGGCCGGTTCCGCCCGGCTCACCGGCTACGTCGTCCCCGAGGACGGCGCCGCCCCCGACCCGGCGGCCCTGCGCACCGCGCTCGCCGCCGTCCTGCCCCCGCACTGCGTCCCGTCCGACCTGGTGCTCCTGGAGCGGCTGCCGCTCAGCCCCAACGGCAAGGTGGACCGGGGCGCCCTGCCCGACCCCCGGGCCGCCGGACCGCGGCCCGTCCGCGACCCGGCCGCCCGGCCGGACGCGGACGCCGACCCGGCCGCGCTGCGGATCGCCGCCGTCTGGGCCGAGGTGCTCGGCGTCGCCGAGGTCGCCCCCGGCGACGACTTCTTCGCCCTCGGCGGCGACTCCTTCGCCGCCGTCCGCGCCGTCCGCGCCGTCGCCACCGCCCTCCCGGACGGCGGAGCCGCCGCCCTGCGCGTCGTCGACCTGTTCAGCAACCCCACCCCGGCCGGGCTCGCCGCCCGGGCCGCCGAACTCGCCGACGCCGGCACGGGCGCCGCACAGCACCGGCTGCTGCACCGGCTCACCCCGGAGCGGCCCGCCGGCACCACCACCCTGACCCTGGTGTGCTTCCCCCACGGCGGCGGCGACGCCATCGCCTACCAGCCGCTGGCCGCGCAGCTCCCGCCGCACATCGAGCTCCTCGCCGTCTCCCCGCCGGGGCACGACCCGCTGCGCCCCGGCCCGATGCTGCCGGTCCCCGACTTCGCGGAACTCGCCGCCGCGGAGATCGCCCGCACCGTCCGCGGCCCGTACGCCGTCTACGGCCACTGCGCCGGCGTGGTCACCGCCCTGGAGACCACCCACGTACTGGAGCGCATCGGGCAGCGGCCGGTGGCCCTGGACCTCGCGGCGGCTCTCCCCGAGGAGGACCCCGAGTACGCCCTGGAGATGGAGCGCGTCTCCGGCGACGACGACCTCGTCGCCTACCTGACCACCATGGACGGCTTCGACGGCGTCCTCGACGACAGCGACCTCACCGCCGTCCTGCGCATGGTCCGGCACGACATGACCGAGGCCGCCCGCTTCTTCGCCCGCACCCCCGACGGCTACGACCAGCCCCTGACCACCCCGCTCACCTGCATCATCGGCGACGCCGACGACGCGACCGAGGGGTACGAGGACGGCTACCGCGCCTGGGGCCGGTACGCGTCCGACCTGCGGCTCGCCGTGATCCCCGGCGGCCGCCACTACTTCGCCAAGCACCTGCCCGACCGGCTGGCCGCCCTGCTGGCCGATCTGCACCGCAACGGAGGAACCCATGTCTGATCTCGCCGAACGGCTCGGCCGGCTGCCCCAGGGGCAGCGGTCCCGACTGCTGGGCCGGATGCGCAACCAGATGACGGCCGGTGTCGGCCGCCGCGTCGAACTCCAGCGCTCCGACCACGGACCGCGGTCCCGCTCCTCCTTCCAGCAGGAGCAGATGTGGTTCGTCGACAAGCTCGGCGCGGGCAAGGCCCGCAACAACATAGCCCTGGCGATACAGCTGGGCGGACCGCTCGACCGCGCCGCCCTGCACGAGGCGCTCAACGCCGTCGTCGCCCGCCACCAGGTCCTGCACAGCAAGCTCGTCGAGATCGACGGTGTTCCCTGGCAGGAGCCCGTCCCCTCCTTCGTCCTCGGCGTGCAGAGCACCGACCTGGCGGGCAGCGAGGACGCGGACCGCGAACTCGCCGAACTCACCGCCTCCTGCGCCGCCGCCCCCTTCGACCTGGCCGCCGCCCCGCCCGTCCGTGCCCACCTGGTCCGGCTCGCCGAGGACCGGCACGTCCTGCTCTGGGTCGTCCACCACATCGCCTGGGACCCGGGCTCGACCCGGATCTTCACCGAGGAGCTCACCGCCAGCTACGCCGCGGCGGCCGCCGGACAGCGCCCCGAGGCCCCGCCGCTCGCCGTGGAGTACGCCGACTTCGCGGCCTGGCAGCGCGCCAAGCTGGAGAACGACGAGCACGGCCGGGCACTCGCCGGCAAGTGGCGCCAGATCCTGGCCGGCGCCGTGGCCACCGAGGTCATGCCCGACCACGCCCGCGGCCCGGAGACCCGCGGCGACGGCCGCGGCCTGAAGCTGAACCTGGACCAGAAGCTGCTGGACCGGCTCACCGAACTCGCCGACACGAGCAACACCACCGTCTTCACGACCCTGCTGGCCGGCTTCAACGCGCTGATGCGGCACTGGACCCGGGCCGAGGACGTCGTCGTCGGCACGGCCAGCGCCTCCCGCCCGCACCCCGACCTGGAGCAGGTCATCGGCTGCTTCGTCCAGATGATCACCCTGCGGACGGAGGTCACCGACCAGCTCACCTTCCGTGAGCTCGTCACCCGTACGGCGGCTTCGGTGATGGACTCCTTCACCAACAGCGAACTGCCCTTCGAGCAGGTCGTGGAGACCGTCCGCCCGGTCCGCGACCCGCTGCGCCACCCGCTCTTCCAGATCGAGTTCACCTCGCTGGGCCGGTGGGGCACCCACCGCGCGCAGGCCGCCGAGGTCGAGTTCACCATGGACCAACTGCACGACGGCGCAGCCAAGTTCGACATGAGCTTCCTCGTCGGCGAGAACGACGGACTGGAACTCTCCCTCGAGTACAACACCAGCCTCTACCGGCACGGCACCGCCAGTGCCCTCCTCGCCGCCTTCCAGCAGGTACTGGAGCAGGTCGCCGAGAACCCCGACCTCCGCGTCGGCGACATCAGCCTGGTCGAGGAGCCCGCCGCCTCCCGGCACGCCCGCGAGCTGTCCCGCGGCGGCCCCCTCGACGAAGCCGCCTGGACCACCACCCTGGACCGCGCGTTCCGCGAGCGCGCCACCATCCACCCCGACGCCGAAGCCGTCCGCTTCGGCACCGTCCGGCTGGACTACGCGGCTCTCGACCGCTGGTCCGAGGCCATCGCCCACCGGCTGCGCGACCGCGGGGTCCGCCGCGGCGACCCGGTCGCCGTCTGGGCGGCGGCGCGGGAGGTGTGGTTGAAGGCGCGGACGGCGTCGCCAGCGTCGGACAGGTGAC
>NZ_JBEOXU010000118.1:0-19775 GCF_040296725.1 Streptomyces sp. NPDC002044 | reverse complement strand
CCGCGGGGGCCCCGCCCCCCGCTGGGGGGCGGCCGCGCCCGCCGTCGTTCCCGGCGCCGTTTCGCGGTGGGGGAGCGGCGCGGCCCCCGCGTTCGATCGGATGTCCACGGCCGGGCGGGATCTTCCCGAGTCGAAAACCGGGACATAAGCCTGCAAACTGGCCAGGTCGGGATCTTCCCGGTTCCTGCGGGGAGGAGGTACGGGCGTGCGGGCGAAGCCGAGCCGGACGGTATCCCTCCTGATCACCTCGGTGATCCTGACCGCGTTCCTGGCCCCCGGAGCGGCCGCGCGGCCCCCGGGCGGCGACCCCGCGCCCGGGCCCGGGGCGGCCCCCGGCGCCGTCCTCCCCGAAGCGGTGGCGCCCGGGGCGGTTCCCGAAGCGGTGGCCCCCGAGGTCGTCGAACTCGCGGTGATCCCCGTCGAGCCCCCCGTACAGCCCGCGAAGCCCGGCGCCCGGGAGCTCTTCGGCGCCGACTGCGACATCGGGACCGAGGGCTCCACGGTGACGGCGTACTGCCACAACAGCTACCCGGACACCGACCTGGTGCGGCTGCACGTGGAGTGCGACCGCTGGTGGGACGTGGACGGCGACGGCGCGGCGGTCGCGGTCGGCCCGGCCGGGCGGGCCGAGATCACCGGCCGCTGCTGGAAGGAAGTCCGCTCCACCTGGGTCACCCACCAGCGGCCCTGACCGGCCGGTCCCGGCCCCGCGCGGATCCCGGCCCGCACCGCCCCCGCCCGCTACTCCCCGCCCGCTACTCCCCGCCCAGGCAGACGAACGGGTAGCCCGCCGCCTCCGAGGCCGCCGCGTCCCCGTCCCCCCGCCGGATGGCCTCGATCAGCCGGGCGTGGTCCAGGTGGGCCGCGGGGTCGAGCACCGTGCCCACGTCGCCGCGCAGCCAGTCCGCCACCAGGTCGCCGAGGTCCGCGTACAGCTCGATCAGCACCTCGTTGTGCGACGCGGCCACCACCGCCATGTGCAGGCTCACGTCCGCCGCCACGAACCGTTCCGCGTCCCCGCCGGCCCAGGCCTCCTCGCGCCGCGCCAGCAGCGCGTCCAGCTGTACGAGATCCCGCTCGGTCCGCCGCTCCGCCGCCAGCCGGGCCGCCGAGGACTCCATGGTCGAGCGCAGCTCGGCGATGTCCCGCGGCTCGGCGTTCGCGAAGCGCCGGTGCATGACGCCGGCCAGCTCGCTCGTGGCGATGACGTACGTGCCCGAACCCTGGCGAATGTCGAGCAGGCCGTTGTGCGCCAGCGCCCGTACCGCCTCGCGGACGGTGTTGCGGGCGACGCCGAGCAGCTCCACGAGCTCCGGCTCCGTGGGGATGCGCGAGCCCACCGGCCACTCTCCGGAGGTGACCTGGTTGCGCAACTGCGCGATCACCTGGTCGACGAGCGCGGAGCGCCGGGGCGAGGTCAGCGGCATGGATTCCTCTCGAGAACAGCGTGCGCGACTGGACAACCAATCATCCCATGATTCTATGATGGTTGAATGTCCGACGACGAACTTCAGACCCTGAACCGCCCGCAGGTCGTGCGCACCCCCGCAGACCAGCGCCTTCCCGCTTCCGCCCACGTCGCCCCCACGTGGCTCGGTCCGGTGCTCATCGTCGGAATCGTGCTGGCCGCCCTCAACCTGCGGCCCGCCATCACCAGCCTCGGCGCCCTCTTCGAGGAGACCCGTACGGGCCTCGGCATGAGCGGCACCGTCGCCGGACTGATCACCTCCGTACCCGCCCTCTGCTTCGCCGTCTTCGGCGTCACCGCCCCCCGGCTCTCCCGCCGCTTCGGCCCGGCCGCCGTCGTCTGCGCCGGCATGGCCGCCATCGCCACCGGCCTGCTGATCCGGCCCTTCACCTCCGGCGCCGTCGGATTCCTCGCCGCCAGCGCCCTGTCCCTGGCCGGCATAGCCCTGACCAACGTGCTGCTCCCGGTGATCGTCAAGCGCTACTTCCCGGACCGTGTCGGCACCATGACCGGCCTGTACTCCATGGCCCTGGCCGCCGGCACCTCCCTCGCGGCCGCCGCCACCGTCCCGCTCACCGGCGCCCTCGGCGGGAGCTGGCGCACCGGCCTGCTCGTCTGGGCCCTCCTCGCCCTGATCGCCGTACTGCCCTGGCTGCCCATCGCCCGGGCCTCCCGGCGTGCCGCGCGGGCCGCCGCCGCCGAGCAGGCCGGCGCGGGCACCGCCGTACGGGCCGACGCGGGCCCGCGCATCGCCCGGAGCCGTACCGCCTGGGCCCTGGCCTGCTACTTCGGCCTCCAGGCGACCGGCGCCTACGTCACCATGGGCTGGCTCCCGCAGATCTTCCGCGACGCCGGCGTCTCCGCTTCCACCGCCGGCGTGCTCCTCGCCGTCACCATGGTCATGGGCGTACCGCTCGCCTTCGTCATCCCCCGCCTGGCCGGCCGGATGAGGAACCAGGGGGCCATCGCCGCCGCCCTCGGCCTCTTCGGCCTCGCCGGATACCTCGGCCTCTACTTCGCCCCCGCCGCCGGCGCCTGGGCCTGGGCGCTCCTGCTCGGCATCTCCAACTGCGCCTTCCCGCTCGTCATCACCCTCATCGGCCTGCGCGCCAAGTCCCCGGCCGGAGTCGTCAAGCTCTCCGCCTTCGCCCAGAGCATCGGCTACCTCATCTCGATCCCCGGCCCGCTGCTCATCGGCACCCTCTACCAGCACAGCGGCGGCTGGGACCTGCCGCTCGCCCTGATGGCCGGACTCCTCGTCCCGCAGATGCTGCTGGGCGTCCTGGCCGGACGGGACCGCACGATCGAGGACGAATGCGGCATGCGAGACTGACCGGCATGTCGCCCGTACTTGAACCGAACCCCCAGAACGGCCGCAAGAAGCTCGGCCTCGTCTTCGGCGCGATGATCGCCGTGACCGTGATCATCGCGATCATCGCGACGATCGCCTCCCCCTGACACCGGGCCCGGCCGAGGGGGGTGGGGATAACCCCCCTACCCCTAGGGGGTCAGGGTCAGGGTGAAGTGGGGTGTGCCCCGGATGGGAAGCGCGCCTTCGAATCCATAGATTCGAAGTCAGCGAGCCCGTTGTCGACCGCACACCCACGGAGGCGGCCATGTCGGCCCCCACGCACCCCCGGCCCCTCCCAGCCCGCCCCCGCTCCGCCGCGCCCCTCGCCGACGGCATCCGCCCGGGCGGTGCCGAGACCGGGCACGCCGTCACCGGGCACGCCGTCACCGGGCACGCCGTCACCGGCGGCCCAGGCGGCGCCCGTGCCCGCGGGGGCGCCGACGCCCGCCTGCACTGGTGGGCCCTGGCGCTGCCCGCACTCGCCTTCGGCCTCCTCCTGCTGCTCCTCGCCGGATCCGGCGAAGCCCGGGCGGCCACCCCGTACGGCGACGGCCCGGGCCTGGTCCAGGTGGCGGAACAGCTCCTGCGCGCCGTCGGCTGACCCCGCGCGCCCGTACGTGCCGGGACGCGCCCCGCACCGGCCGACGAGCCTCCCAACAGCCTGCGCCCCGTGGCTCGTTTCATGCGAAGCTGGGAATCATGAGCGCCGACACACCCCGCAGGATCGCCCTCCTCCGGCACGCCAAGGCCGACTGGCCCGAGGTGCCCGACCACGATCGCCCGCTGGCGGAACGAGGCCGCAAGGACGCGCCGGCCGTCGGTCTGAAGCTCGCCGAAACCGGCATCGCCTTCGACCTGGCCCTCTGCTCCACCGCGGCCCGTACGCGCGAGACCTGGAAGCTCGCCGTCCAGGAGATGCCCCACCGGCCGAAGACCTCGTACGAGGAGCGGCTCTACGACGCGTCGCTGGGCGAGCTCATCGCCCTCCTCAACGAGACCTCCGACGACGTCGCCGACCTCCTCGTCATCGGCCACAACCCGGGGATGCACGCCCTCGCGGACGCCCTGTCCCGGCGCGCGGAAGGCGATGCCCTGGCGCGAATGAGCCGTACGGGATTCCCCACCGCGGCGCTCGCCGTCGTCTCCTTCACCGGCTCGTGGAAGACCCTGGAACACGGCGTGGGCACCCTCCTCGACTTCTGGACCCCCAAGGACCACTGACCGGACCCCGGCCGCCCGACGCGAAGGGCCCCGGCGGGCACGCTGCCCGCCGGGGCCCTTCACGTCACGTCCTACGGGGTTCCGGGCCCGGACCGGCGCCCGGGGTCACGCCAGGTCGGCGGCCTCGATCTCCTCGCGGGTGATCCCGAGCAGGTACAGCACGGCGTCGAGGAAGGGCACGTTCACCGCGGTGTGGGCGGCCTCGCGGACCACCGGCTTGGCATTGAAGGCCACGCCCAGCCCGGCCGCGTTCAGCATGTCCAGGTCGTTGGCGCCGTCGCCGATGGCCACCGTCTGGGACAGCGGCACGTCGGCCTCGGCGGCGAACCTGCGCAGCAGCCGCGCCTTGCCGGCCCGGTCCACGATCTCGCCGGTGACCCGACCGGTCAGCTTCCCGTCGACGATCTCCAGGGTGTTGGCGGCGGCGAAGTCCAGTCCGAGCCGCTCCCGCAGATCGTCCGTGACCTGGGTGAACCCGCCGGAGACCACACCCACCTGGTAACCGAGCCGCTTGAGGGTGCGGATCAGGGTGCGGGCGCCCGGCGTCAGCTGCACCTCGGCGCGGACCTTGTCCACGACGGAGGCGTCCAGCCCCGCGAGCAGCGCCACGCGGGCGTGCAGCGACTGCTCGAAGTCCAGTTCACCGCGCATGGCCCGCTCGGTGACCTCCGCGACCTCGGCCTCGCAGCCGGCGTGCGCGGCGAAGAGCTCGATGACCTCGTCCTGGATCAGCGTCGAGTCCACGTCCATGACGACGAGGCGCTGGGCCCGGCGGTGCAGCCCGGCCGAGACCACGGCCACGTCCACGCCGATGTGCGAGGCGGCGGTGGCCAGCGCGGTGCGCAGCGGCTCGGTCTCGGTGCCGGAGACGGCGAACTCCACCGCCGTCACCGGGTACTTGGCGAGCCGGAAGATGCGGTCGATGTTGCCGCCGGTGGCCGTGATCCGGGCGGCGATCTGCGCCGTGGACTCGGCGGTGAGCGGGTGCCCGAGCACGGTGACGTGGGAACGGCCGCTGCCGCGCGGCCGGTTGTCGCCGGTACCGGAAAGGATCTCGGCCTGGAGCTTGAGCGATTCGGCCCAGCTGTGGACGGTGGCCCGCAGGTCGCCCTCGGTGGCGCCCACGGGCTTGGTGACGAGGGCGCACAGGACGATGCGGCCGCGGGTGACGACCTGCTCGATGTCGACGACGTCGACGGCGTAGGCGGCGAGGGTGTCGAACAGCCCGGCGGTGATCCCGGGACGGTCCTTGCCGAAGATCTTGACGAGGAGGGTGGGGACGTCGGAGGTCTGCGATGCGCTCATGGTGACCTCACCGTATCTTCCCGGGGCCGGGGACAGGACCCCCGTCCCACTCCCTGAACGCCGAGGCGGCCGATGACGGGCGCCCTCCCCGGGCGCCCTCCCCGGCGCGCCGGCGGCCGGGCCGCGGCCGCGGCCCGGCGTGGCCTCGGGACCCGGCCGGGCCGGCGTGCGCGCCCCGATGTCCCGCCGTCCGCCCCGGGGCGGCGCGACGTCCTGGCGAGACGTCCCGTATCTCACGCTCCGGGTGCTTTCGCCCCCGTCTCCGCGAGGACGCGGACGCCCCGGCGCGGCCCGGATTCCCCATGTGGCCGTGGGCCTGAAATAGTTCCCCCGGATGTTCGCCATACCTAGACTCCCTGACGTCATGGGGGATTCTCGGGGGACTTAAGTGGGGCTGGAGTGCCGGAACTCGTACTGGAACTGAACGGAAGGACCTGGACGCTCGATCCGTCCAGGTCGTACTCGCTGGGGCGCGACCCCCAGGGAGATGTGGTGATCGACGACGCCCGGGTGTCGTGGCGGCACGCCACCATCAGCTGGAACGGCCGCGGTTGGGGCATCGAGGACCACGGCAGCACCAACGGCACCTATGTGCGCGGGGCCCGGGTCCAGCAGGCCGAGCTCGTGCCCGGTACGCCGGTCCACCTCGGCAACGCCACCGACGGCCCGCGGCTGAACCCGGTCGGCGCCGCCGCCCCGGCGGCGCAGCCGGCCGCGGCCCAGCAGGCCCAGGCTCACGCCCCGGCGTACCAGGCACCGCAGCAGCAGCCCCGGCAGCAGGGCTGGGAACAGCAGCACGCACCGCAGCACCAGCAGTACGCGCCGCAGGAGCACGCACCACAGCACCAGGTACCGCAGCAGCAGCCCCAGCACGCGCAGCAGCCGCAGCCGCAGCCGCACCTCCCGCACCAGCAGGGCGGCGGCCCGGCCGCGTCCCGGCCGGCGCAGGGCGGGGCACCCGGCTACGCCGACCGCAGCCCGACGACGTTCCACCAGCTCTCGCTGGGCCACGTCATGCGGATCGGCCGCGCCCTGGAGAACGAACTGGTGGTCTCCGACCTCCAGGTCTCCCGCCACCACGCCGAGTTCCGCTCGATGCCGGGCGGCCGCTTCGAGATCCACGACCTGGGCAGCCACAACGGCACCTATGTCAACGGCCAGCCGGTGGCCAAGTCCGGCACCGCCCTGCTCGGCCCGAACGACATCGTCGGCGTCGGTCACTCGACCTTCCGGATCGTCGGCGACCGCCTCGAGGAGTTCGTCGACACCGGCGAGGTCTCCTTCTCGGCCCGTCACCTCACGGTCACCGTCGACGGCGGCAAGCAGATCCTCAAGGACGTCACCTTCGGCGTCCCGGAGAAGTCCCTGATCGGCGTCATCGGCCCCTCCGGCTCCGGCAAGTCGACGCTGCTCAAGGCGCTGACCGGCTACCGGCCCGCGAACCAGGGCGACGTGCTCTACGACAACCGCAACCTGTACAAGCAGTTCGCGGAGCTCCGCCAGCGCATCGGCCTGGTCCCGCAGGACGACATCCTGCACAAGGAGCTGCGCGTCCGTACGGCCCTGAAGTACGCCGCCAAGCTCCGCTTCCCCGGTGACACCGCCGAGTCCGAGCGTGCCGCCCGCGTCGACGAGGTGCTGCGCGAGCTCAAGCTCGACATCCACAAGGACAAGAAGATCACCGCGCTCTCGGGCGGTCAGCGCAAGCGCGTGTCCGTGGCCCTGGAGCTGCTCACCAAGCCGTCGCTGATCTTCCTGGACGAGCCGACCTCCGGCCTCGACCCGGGCATGGACCGCGACGTCATGCAGCT
Organism: Streptomyces sp. NPDC002044; assembly: GCF_040296725.1. Taxonomy (NCBI): domain Bacteria; kingdom Bacillati; phylum Actinomycetota; class Actinomycetes; order Kitasatosporales; family Streptomycetaceae; genus Streptomyces; species Streptomyces sp. NPDC002044. The sequence continues at coordinate 12,619 of NZ_JBEOXU010000118.1, read as the reverse complement.
GCTGCGCGGCCTCGCCGACGACGGCCGCACGGTCCTCGTCGTCACCCACTCCGTCGCCGAGCTGGCCATCTGCGACAAGCTGCTGGTCATGGCGCCCGGCGGCTCGGTCGCGTACTTCGGCCCGCCGGACGAGGCGCTGAACTTCTTCGGCTACACCACGTGGGCCGACGTGTTCTCCGCCTTCGAGAACTACCGCGAGTACGACTGGGCCGAGCGCTGGAAGAGCTCGCAGCACTACCAGCTGTACGCCGCCGACATCGACGCGGTCGCCCCGCAGTCGGTCGCGATGCCGCCGGCCCAGCAGATGCGGCCGCCGAAGCCGCAGGGCTGGGGCTCCCAGCTCTTCACGCTGATGCGCCGCTACGTCTCGGTGATCGCCTCCGACAAGGGCTTCATCGGCCTGATGCTGATCCTGCCGGCGGTCCTGGGCGTGGTCTCCACGGTCATCCCCGCGAAGTTCGGCCTCGCACCGCCCGTGGCACCGTCCCGGTTCAACGGCGACGCCGGCACCATCATGCTGATCCTCGCGGTCGGCATGTGCTTCTCCGGCGCCGCCAACTCGGTCCGCGAACTGATCAAGGAACGGGTGATCTACGAGCGCGAGCGCGCTACCGGCCTGTCCCGGTCGGCGTACCTCATGTCCAAGGTGATCGTCCTCGGCGTCATCACGGCCGTCCAGGGCGTGATCATCTGCGGCATCGGCTTCTTCCCGCGCGATCTGCCGACCGAGGGCCTGCTCATGCCGCCGGCCGTGGAGATCTGCCTGTCGGTCATCGCGCTCGGTTTCACCTCGATGATGTTCGGCCTGGTGATCTCCTCGCTGGTGAAGACCTCCGAGAAGACCATGCCCCTGCTGGTCATGTTCGCGATCGTCCAGGTCGTCTTCACCGGCATCCTCTTCCAGCTCTACGACTCCCCGGGCCTGGAGCAGTTCGCCTGGCTGATGCCGTCGCGCTGGGCGATCGCCGCCGCCGGCAGCACCCTGAACCTCGGCGTGCTCATGCCGCCGTGGGACGCCGAGAACCCGACGAACACCGACCCGCTCTGGGACGCGACGGTCGGCCAGTGGAGCCTGAACATCACCGTCCTGCTGCTCATCGGCATCGCCTGCGGCTTCGCGGTGCAGCGGCTGCTGCGCCGCCACGAGCCCGAGGTGATGCGCGCGGGCAAGTAGGCCACGGCCCCACGGCCTCACGGCCCCGCCCCGCCCCGCTCCGCACGCGGGCACGGCCGCACGGACGCACGAACGCCTCAGGGCGGCCCCCGGTACTCCGGGGGCCGCCCTGAGGCGCATGGGGGGTCGGGGCGGGGCCGACGGACCGTGCCAGTCCTAGTAGGCGCTGTTGACGTTGTCCATCGAGCCGTAGCGGTCGGCCGCGTAGTTGCAGGCGGCGACGATGTTCGCGACCGGGTCGTACTGGTCGAACTTGGTGCCCTTGACGTGGTACGTCTTGAAGGTCGGGGCGATGACCTGGAGCAGGCCCTTCGACGGGATGCCGTTCTGGGCGTTGATGTCCCAGTTGTTGATCGCCAGCGGGTTGCCGCTGGACTCGCGCATCACGTTGCGGTGAATGCCGTGGTAGGAACCCGGAATGCCCTCGCGCTTCATGATGAAGAGGGCTTCCTTGATCCAGCCGTCGAGGTTGTTCGCGAAGACCGGGGTACGGGCCGCGGAGCGGCTCGCGGCCGTCTTCTGCCCGCGGTCCTTCTTGGCGTCCGCCGCGGCCTTGGCCTTGGCCTTCGCCGCCGCGTCCGACGCCGCCTTGGCCGCGACGACCTGCTGGACGGAGAGGTGCTGCTGTACAGCCTTCGTCTGGGCGCCGTCGACGACCTGGGTCCAGGCGACGGGGGCGGCGGAGATGACGGTCTCGTTCTCAGCGGCACCGGCCGGGACGAGGGAGAAGGCGAGTGCGGCGGCGCCGAGCGTGGCGACACCGGAGATGGACAGCTTGTGTGCCTTCGTCAGACGACTGTGACCGGGAGTGCGGGAAGCAGACATGGCGGGGGCAACCTCTTCGACGGGGGGCCACCCCCGGGCAGTCTGAGGGCGGGGCCGCAGGAAAGCGCCGCGCTGATCCGGGATCTGCGGCGCTGTGCGACGGGAGCAATTCTTAGCGGCGGCAAAATCGCCTGGCAAAGGTGTGACGTACGATCCCGCTTAGTGGATCAGGGGGCGCCGACTCATCCCGCTTTGCCGCCTCGGAGCTACGCGCGCCCGTGTTCACAGGACCTTTACGCGTCCACTAGGGAGCTTCGTAAGTGACCTGCGTCCTATGTGCGGGCTCACATCGGGCACGTAACAATCTGACCCAACGTTGCGCAAGCAACGCACACGGTCACGCGCATGCGACCTGAGGACCACGTCTTCGCCCCCGACCGTCATCCCGAAGACAGAGCCGGTCCGGGCCGCCCCCCGCCCCCAGCAGTAGGCCGAGCGGCCCCCCGCCCCTCGGTCCGACGCCCGATCCCGCAGGTCAGAGCCGCGAGTACGGTGAGGGCATGACAGGTAGTCCCGGATACAGCGGACCCCGCAGCGGCCTCGCGGCCGTGAGCACCGCACTGCTCGCCATGAGCCGCACGCTGGAGGTCCGCGACGTCCTGCGCACGATCGTCGTCTCGGCCCGCGAGCTCCTGGACGCCGAGTACGCGGCCCTGGGCGTCCCGGACGACCACGGCGGCTTCGCCCAGTTCGTCGTGGACGGCATCAGCGAGGAGCAGTGGCGCGCGATCGGCCCGCTGCCCCGCCAGCACGGCATCCTCGCGGCGATGCTCCACCAGGAAGGCCCCGAGCGGCTGGCCGACGTACGCGAGGACCCGCGCTTCGGCGGCTGGCCACCCGCCCACCCCGACATGTCCGACTTCCTCGGCCTGCCCGTCCGCGACGGCGAGGAGACCCTCGGCGCCCTCTTCCTCGCGAACAAGCGAGCAGCCCCGGTCGGCGGCAGCGGCGGGACCGGTGACACCGGCGGGACAGATGAGACCGGTGGGACAGATGAGACCGGCGGCGCCCGCGCCACCGGCTTCACCGACGAGGACGAGGAACTCCTCTCCCTCCTCGCCCAGCACGCGGCCATGGCCCTCACCAACGCCCGGCTCTACGAGCGCAGCCGCGAGCTCACCATCGCCGAGGAGCGCTCCCGGCTCGCCCACGAGCTGCACGACGCCGTCAGTCAGAAGCTCTTCTCCCTCCGGCTCACCGCCCAGGCCGCGGCCGCCCTCGTGGACCGCGACCCGGCCCGGGCCAAGGGCGAGCTCCAGCAGGTGGCCGCGCTGGCGGCGGAGGCCGCCGACGAACTGCGGGCCGCCGTGACGGAGCTGCGCCCGGCCGCCCTGGACGAGGACGGTCTCGTCGCGACCCTGCGCACCCACGTGCACGTGCTCGACCGCGCGCACGCCGCGCACGTCACCTTCACCTGTGACGGCGTACGCGCCCTCCCCGCGACCCAGGAGGAAGCGCTCCTGCGCGTCGCCCAGGAGGCCCTGCACAACGCCCTGCGGCACTCGGGCGCGGACCGCGTCGAGGTGGCACTCACCCGCACGCCCGGCGGGGGAGCGGTCCTCAGCGTCACCGACGCCGGCCGCGGCTTCGACCCCCTCGCGGTCCGCAGCGCGGGCCGTCACCTGGGGCTGGTCTCCATGCGGGACCGCGCGGGAGGCGTCGGCGGCCGGCTCGACGTGCACGCGGCGCCCGGCAAGGGCACCACGATCGAGATGGAGGTACCCGGTGGCTGACACCCCCGGCCGAATCCGCGTCCTGCTGGTCGACGACCACCAGGTGGTCCGGCGGGGCCTGCGCACCTTCCTGGAGGTCCAGGACGACATCGAGGTCGTCGGCGAGGCCGCCGACGGCGCGGAGGGCCTGGCCCGCGCCGAGGAACTGCGCCCGGACGTGATCCTCATGGACATCAAGATGCCGGGCACCGACGGCATCGAGGCCCTGCGCGGCCTGCGCGGGGCGGCGAACCCGGCGCGGGTGCTGATCGTCACCAGCTTCACGGAGCAGCGCACCGTGGTACCCGCCCTGCGGGCCGGCGCGGCCGGGTACGTCTACAAGGACATCGATCCCGTCGCCCTGGCCGGAGCGATCCGCTCCGTCCACGCCGGACACGTACTCCTCCAGCCGGAGGTGGCGCAGGCGCTGCTCGCCCAGGACGACCAGGGGCCCCCGTCGGGCCGCGGGGGCTCGCTGACCGACCGGGAGCGGGAGGTCCTCGCCCTCATCGCGGACGGCCGTTCGAACCGCGAGATAGCGCGGGCCCTCGTCCTGTCGGAGAAGACCGTCAAGACGCACGTCTCGAACATCCTGATGAAGCTGGACGTCGCCGACCGCACCCAGGCCGCGTTGTGGGCGGTCAGGCACGGCCTCACCGATTGAGGCGGCCCGGCCGGAGGCGTCGGGCAGACCATCGGAGATTCATACGGTCGGGTGTATGTAGCCCACATGGCGTATCCCCGGGGTCGGGTGGCCGTTCTCCATGGCATGCCGCGACGGCTGGTCGCGGCGGACGTACGGAGGAAGAGAAACGTGAAGAACTTCAAGAAGGCCGCAGCCGTCACCATGATCGCGGGCGGCCTCCTCGCCGCCGGCGCCGGTGTCTCCTCGGCGCACGGCGGTGCGTCGGCGGAGGGCGAGGCCCTGAACTCGCCCGGCGTGGCCTCCGGGAACCTGCTCCAGGTCCCCGTGCACGTCCCCGTGAACGCGGTGGGCAACACCGTCAACGTGATCGGCCTGCTGAACGGCGCCTTCGGCAACACGGGCGTCAACGCCTGACGCACCGCGACCGGCGAACCGGCGCGGCCCTCTCACCGCTCCACGGGCTCCGCCCCGCGCGACCGGACCCCGGGAACCGCGCCGGCGGCCCCGCTTCCCCCCTCTCCCCGGGAAGCGGGGCCGTCCGCGTTCCGCTCCGCGCGGGGCGGCGGCCGCCCCGGCCCACGGGCCCACCGGCCGCCCCGGAGCCCGAGGTCTCACCCGCCCCGCGCGCGAGCCCGGCCCGCCCCGCGCGTCCGGTCCGGCCCGGCGCCCCGGAGCCCTGACCGCGTACCCGCCGCAGGGCTACGCGTACCCCTGACCGCGCCCGTGACCGCCCCGGACCGCGTACCCGGCCGGGAGGGTCACTGCTGCTCCACCGCCGCGTTGTACGCCGCCACCAGCGCCCGCCGGGCCACCCGCTCCACCGGCCGCAGCGCCTCCGACCGCGCCGCCATCTCCGAAGCGGCCACCGCACCCCCCGGCCCGTGCTCGTACGCCAGCGACACCAGCAGGTCCACCCGCTGCGCCAGCGACAGCACCCGTACCGCCCGGGGCGGGTACCCGGGCGCCAGGACCTCCCGGCCGGCCTCCGCCCGCGCCCGGTACGCCGACAGCGCCGCGTCGGCCACCGGCCCCGACCCCGCCACGTCCAGCCGGGTCAGCACCACCGTCGCCTCGCGCAGCGCCTCCGCGAGCTCCCGCTCCGCCTCGCCCAGCGACGGCACGTCCGCCGGCGGGGCCTCCCGTACCGGCAGGCAGTGCCAGGTCACCGACACGTGCACGTCCCCGGCCGGACCCGCTTCGAAGACCTCCGGCACCAGCCCCAGCGCCGCGCCCACCGCGACCACCGCCTCCTCGGCGTCGAGCGCCCGCGCGTTGAACTCCGGCGGCCCGCTCAGCCCCAGCGGATGCCCCGGCGCCGGGAGCGCCACCCGCAGCCCGGTCACCCCCAGCGCCCGCATCCGGCCGAGCGCCAGCGTGAGCCCCACCGGACCCGATTCCCCCGGCAGGCCCTCCACCCGGTGCACGGCGTCCTCGCCCACGATCGACGACACGGCCTCGTCGGGCGAGACCAGACCTGCCAGCAAAGCGTTCCCCCAGGCGGCCAGCCGCCCTGAACGTGGTTCGAAAAGCATCCCCCAACTCTACGGACCCCACCCCGGGACCGACCCCGAACCCGGCCACCGGCCCCACCCCGTTCCCGACCCCGACCCGGCCCCGGCCCCGGACCCCGCTCCGAGTGGCGTAGGTTTTCCCCTGGGGCTGCGCCTGCCGGCGCACAGAGAACCGTGACTGCAAGGGGTGACAACACGCTCATGAGCGATGTTCTGGAGCTGGTGGACGTATCCGTGGTCCGCGAGGGCCGGGCTCTGGTGGACCAGGTCTCCTGGTCGGTGAAGGAGGGGGAACGCTGGGTGATCCTCGGCCCCAACGGCGCCGGCAAGACCACGCTGCTGAACCTCGCCTCCAGCTACCTCTTCCCCACCAAGGGCACCGCCACCATCCTCGGCAGCACCCTCGGCAAGGTCGACGTCTTCGAGCTGCGCCCCCGCATCGGCATCGCCGGTATCGCGATGGCCGACAAGCTGCCCAAGCGGCAGACCGTCCTGGAGACCGTCCTCACCGCCGCGTACGGCATGACGGCGACCTGGCACGAGCAGTACGAGGACATCGACGAGCAGCGCGCCCGCGCCTTCCTCGACCGCCTCGGCATGACCGGGTACCTCGACCGGAAGTTCGGCACCCTCTCCGAGGGCGAACGCAAGCGCACGCTGATCGCCCGCGCCCTGATGACCGACCCCGAGCTGCTGCTCCTCGACGAGCCCGCCGCCGGCCTGGACCTCGGCGGCCGCGAGGACCTCGTACGCCGTCTAGGCCGCCTCGCCCGCGACCCGCTCGCGCCCTCCATGGTCATGGTCACGCACCACGTCGAGGAGATCGCCCCCGGCTTCACCCACGTCCTGATGATCCGCCAGGGCAAGGTCGTCGCGGCGGGTCCGATCGACCTCGAACTCACCTCCCGCAACCTCTCGCTCTGCTTCGGCCTCCCCCTGGTCGTCGAGCGCAACGGCAACGACCGCTGGACGGCCCAGGGCCTGCCCCTGCGCTAGGAACGCCCGGAAGGGACGGGGCCCGGACCGGACCGCCCCGCACCCTGTCCCGACCGCGCCCACCCGACCTACCATGACCATGTGGACATCGACGCGTGGGTGTGGTGGCTCATCGGCGCGGTCGGACTGGGCATCCCCCTCGTCCTGACCGCCATGCCGGAGTTCGGCATGTTCGCCATCGGCGCGGTGGCGGCCGCCGTCACGGCGGCGCTCGGCGGGGGAGTGGTCGCGCAGGTGCTGGTCTTCGTGATCGTGTCGGTCGCGCTCATCGCCGTCGTCCGACCGATCGCCAACCGCCATCGCGACCAACGCCCCCAACACCGCAGCGGAATCGACGCGTTGAGAGGCAAGAGCGCCGTCGTCCTCGAACGCGTCGACGGCAGTGGCGGCCGCATCAAGCTCGCCGGCGAGATCTGGTCCGCCCGCACCCTCGACGCGGACAGCAGCTTCGAACCCGGCCAGTCCGTCGACGTCGTGGAGATCGAAGGGGCGACCGCGATCGTCATGTGACCGTTCCCGCAAGCGACTTGGGAGCCATCGCGCGGACGGCGTGTGAGCCGTCACGCAGCCGTCATGTCAGCAATCCAGCCGACTCGCGGCCCCGGGGTCTGCGAGACTCCGCTCAACGGGGCAGCACAGACAGCCGGAAGGGCACGGGGAACCGCATGCAACCGATCATCATCGTCCTGATCATTCTGGTGGTTCTGGTCTTCATCGCACTGGTCAAGACGATCCAGGTGATCCCGCAGGCCAGCGCGGCCATCGTCGAACGCTTCGGCCGCTACACCCGCACCCTCAACGCGGGCCTGAACATCGTCGTCCCGTTCATCGACTCGATCCGCAACCGGATCGACCTCCGCGAACAGGTCGTCCCCTTCCCGCCGCAGCCGGTCATCACCCAGGACAACCTGGTCGTCAACATCGACACCGTCATCTACTACCAGGTGACCGACGCCCGGGCCGCGACCTACGAGGTGGCCAGCTACATCCAGGCCATCGAGCAGCTCACCGTCACCACGCTCCGCAACATCATCGGCGGCATGGACCTGGAGCGGACCCTCACCTCCCGCGAGGAGATCAACGCCGCCCTGCGCGGCGTCCTCGACGAGGCCACCGGCAAGTGGGGCATCCGCGTCAACCGCGTCGAGCTCAAGGCCATCGAGCCGCCGACCTCCATCCAGGACTCGATGGAGAAGCAGATGCGCGCCGACCGCGACAAGCGCGCCGCCATCCTCCAGGCCGAGGGCGTCCGCCAGTCCGAGATCCTGCGCGCCGAGGGCGAGAAGCAGTCCTCCATCCTGCGCGCCGAGGGTGACGCCAAGGCCGCCGCCCTGCGCGCCGAGGGCGAGGCACAGGCGATCCGTACGGTGTTCGAGTCCATCCACGCCGGCGACGCCGACCAGAAGCTCCTCGCCTACCAGTACCTCCAGATGCTCCCCAAGCTCGCCGAGGGCGACGCGAACAAGCTCTGGATCGTGCCCAGCGAGATCGGCGACGCGCTCAAGGGCCTCTCCGGCGCCATGGGCAACTTCGGCCCCATGGGCGGCGGTTCGGGCTTCAACCCGCAGAACACGGGCAAGGGGAACGGCGACCCGGGCGACAAGGCCACCCCGGACCGCCGCGAGCAGCCTCCCATCGACTGACGGGGAGGCCCCGCCCCGGGACCCCGGCCCACCGGGCGGGCCGTGCCGTCCTGCATGATCGGGTGAGGCCCCTCGACCTTCACGGCGGGGAGGCGACCCACTCATGCAAAGGGGATGGCCCCTCCCATGTCCATCTGGGAATCACTCGCGGTCTTCGCCGCCGGCATCGGCGCCGGCACGATCAACACCATCGTCGGCTCCGGCACCCTGATCACCTTCCCGGTGCTGCTCGCCACCGGCCTGCCACCGGTCACCGCCAACGTCTCCAACACCCTCGGCCTGGTCCCCGGCTCCATCAGCGGAGCCATCGGCTACCGCAAGGAACTCCAGGGCCAGCGCGCCCGCATCCTGCGGCTCGGAGCGGTCTCCCTCGTCGGCGGATGCGCCGGAGCCGTCCTGCTCCTCACCCTGCCGTCCGACTCCTTCGACACGATCGTGCCCATCCTCATCGGACTCGCCCTCGTGCTCGTCATCCTCCAGCCCCGCCTCGCCAAGGCCCTGCGTCGCCGCCAGGAAGCCGCCGGAGGCGACACGGGCCACCCCGACGGCGGCCCCGCCCTGCTCACCGGAATGCTCTTCTCCAGCGCGTACGGGGGCTACTTCGGCGCCGCCCAGGGCGTGCTCTACCTCGGCCTCATGGGCCTGCTGCTCCGCGACGACCTTCAGCGGATCAACGCCGTGAAGAACGTCATCGCCGCCATGGTCAACGGCGTCGCGGCCGTCGCCTTCCTCTTCGTCGCCGAGTTCGACTGGACGGCCGTCCTGCTCATCGCGGTCGGCTCCACCATCGGCGGTCAGATCGGCGCCAAGGTCGGCCGCCGCCTCCCGCCGACCGCCCTGCGCGCGGTCATCGTCACCGTCGGGATCCTCGCGATCGTCCAGCTGCTCGTCCGCTGAGCGGCGTACCGAAGGTACGCCGCTCAGCGCGACCGCGTACGAGCGCCCGGGGCCCGGGGCTAGGCGGAACGCTCCAGCCACTCCGGCAGGACGTCCCGCCCCGCCACCCCCAGCGCCAGCAGCATGGCATCGGCCGGGGACGGCACGAAGGGCTTCCGCAGGAGGGGCATTCCCGCTTCCTCCGGCGTCCGGGCCGCTTTGCGGTGGTTGTCCTCGGCACAGGAGGCCACCGTGTTCAGCCAGGTGTCCCCGCCGCCCTGGGCCCGCGGGAGCACGTGGTCCACGGTCGTCGCGCGCTTCCCGCAGTACGCGCACCGGTGCTGGTCCCGGACCAGCACCCCCCTCCGTGACCAGGGGGCATGTCTTCGGAAGGGCACCCGCACGTACCTGCAGAGCCTGATCACCCGAGGCATCGGCAGCTCCATCGTGGCAGCTCGCACACGCAGCTCGGGATGGGACTGCTCGACCACGGCCTTGTCCTGGAGCACCAGAACCACCGCCCGGTTCAACGTCACCGTCGACAGCGGCTCGAAGCTCGCATTCAGCACCAGCGTGTCCCGCATCTCGCCCACCTCCCGTGTGCAGGCCCGCGACCACACCGGCAGCAGGGCCCGCGACCACTCTGGCCGCGCGCGCCACGCGGGACAACGCAATAAAAATGCCCGGTCCTGGCCGTCTTTAGACCAGGACCGGGCAAACGCTCGGAGAACGATCAGCCGGCGGGCGCCTCGTACTCGCCGATCAGCTGCGCCCGCCCGAGGGTGTGGAAGCGGAGGTTGAAACCGACCACGGCGGGGGAGGCGTCCCCGTCGGGCCCGAGCTCCTCCTGATCCACCGCGTACACGGTGAAGACGTACCGGTGCCGTTCCCCGGCCGGCGGAGCCGCTCCGCCGAAGTCCTCGGTCCCGTAGTCGTTGCGCACGTGCACCGCTCCCGCGGGCAGCCCCTCGAACTTTCCGCTGCCCGCCCCGGCCGGAAGCTCCGTGACCGACGCCGGCAGGTCGAACAGCACCCAGTGCCAGAACCCGCTGCCCGTGGGCGCGTCCGGGTCGAAGCACGTCACGGCGAAGCTCTTCGTCCCCTCCGGGAAGCCCTCCCACCGCAACTGCGGGGAGAGGTTCGCGCCCGACAGGACCTGGGCGTCACCCAGGTCCGCCCCGGGCGCCAGGTCCGTACTCGTCACGGTGAAGGCGTGCACCGCGGGATGGAAGTCGTGCGGCAGGGGAGCCCTGCTCTGCTCGGTCACTGCTGACCCTCCTGGTCGGGGCTGATCGGACACATGTCCCGGAAGGAACCCGGAAGAGCTAGAGCCAGTTGCGCGTGGAGCCGACGGAGGCGATCCACTGGTTCAGGTACGCCGCCCAGTCGGTCTCCTGGTAGGAGTGCAGCCCCACCTGGAAGCAGCGGTAGGTGTCGCTGCCCTCGCTGAACAGCCCCGGCTTCTTGTCCATCTCCAGGACGACGTCCATCTCGCGGCCGTCGGAGACGAAGGTCAGCTCGACCTGGTTCAGCCCCCGGTACTGCGACGGCGGCACGAACTCGATCTCCTGGTAGAAGGGCAGCGTCTGCCGCGTCCCACGGATGTGCCCGCGCTCCATGTCCGCGCCGCGGAAGGAGAAGCCGAGCTGGCGGAAGGCGTCGAGGATCGCCTGCTGCGCCGGAACCGGGTGCACGTTGATCGTGTCGAGGTCGCCCGCGTCGACCGCGCGCGCGATCTCCAGCTCGGTGCTGACCCCGATGTTCATCCCGTGCAGGTGCTGGCCCCCGAAGTGGGTGATGGGCGTCTCCCACGGGATCTCCAGCCCGAACGGCACCACGTGCAGCGCGCCGGCCTGGACCTGGAAGGCACCGCCGAGCCGCTGCTTGTTGAAGACGACGTCCTGCTTGTACTCCTGGTCGCCGCCCTCCACCTCGACCCGTGCCTGGAGACCGACGGACAGCCCCTCGATCTGCTGGTCGACGGACCCGCCCTGGATCCGGACCTCACCCTGGACGATGCCACCCGGCACGACGTTCGGCTCGGTGATGACCGTGTCCACGGACGCACCGCCGGCACCCAGGCTCGCGAACAGCTTCTTGAACCCCATGTTCAAACTCCCCTGATGAAGGATCTAAGGACCTAAGGACCCGGCGACGACGCCACCACGGACACCGCGCCTACCCCTACCAACGCGGAACACTAGGCCCCGGTTGCACGCGCGCCCCTTCCACTACCCTCGGCCGGATGAGCGCGCGCCCCGACCGTACGCCCCTGACCCGGGCCTTCTTCGACCGCCCGGTCCTCACCGTGGCCCCGGACCTCCTCGGCCGCACCCTGGTCCGCAGCACCCCGCAGGGTCCCCTCGAACTGCGCATCACGGAGGTCGAGGCGTACGAGGGCGAAGCCGACCCCGGCTCCCACGCCTACCGGGGCCCCACCGCCCGCAACGCGTCGATGTTCGGACCGCCCGGACACGCGTACGTCTATTTCATCTACGGCATGTGGTTCAGCCTCAACCTGGTGTGCGGTCCGCCCGGACACGCGAGCGGGGTCCTGCTGCGCGCGGGGGAGGTGACGGAGGGCGCAGACCTGGCGGCCAAACGTCGACTTTCCGCCAAGAGCCCGAGAGAACTGGCCAAGGGGCCGGCCCGGCTGGCCACGGCCCTGGCCATCGACCGCACCCTCGACGGCGCAGACCTCTGCGCGGGCCCCGATTCCCCGCTGTCCGTCCTGGAGGGCACCCCCACCCCGCCCGACCTGGCGAGCAGCGGCCCCCGCACCGGAGTGGGCGGCGCGGGCGCCCACCACCCGTACCGTTTCTGGATCACCGACGACCCGACGGTCAGCCCGTACCGCGCCCACACACCACGCCGCCGCTCAACTTGACTCGGCCTCCCGGGACGCCTAACGTTGCCCGAGCCGCTTGAACGGGGCACTGCCATCAGCAGACCTCCGGAGCGGCCAACCCACTACCTACGACGAACCCCTGGCGGGGTCCTCTTCGGCATGTCCGAATTCCACGCCGGCAGCTCGATTATGAGCAGCGAAGGGAAAGCGTTAACGTAGCGGAGCGCCGAAAGGCCAAAGACCTATCCGACGGTCGCCGAATTCAAATCCAAGCCGGAAACGGCGTGGAAATGATCTGGTAGAGTCGGAATCGCCGGAAAGGAAAGCGCGAAAGCGAATACCTGGAAAGCGAATCCCGCTTCGACCGGGAATCGGGCCCGAAAGAGTC
>NZ_JBEOXU010000117.1:0-20427 GCF_040296725.1 Streptomyces sp. NPDC002044 | reverse complement strand
GCCGCCTTGTGGCCGCCCTGGACGCCGAGCGCGTGGGCGGGCCGCGCGTCGATGGGGCCGCTCAGGTCGAGGAGCCGGACGACGTCAGTGCCCTTCCGCCTCGGGGTGGGGGTGGCGGACCACGCAGTCCGGCCCGGGGGCCATGAGCGCCTCGTGTCCGTCCTGGAAGCGCACCCGGTAAGGGGGAGTTCCGTTGTCCCCCAGGACCTGGGTGATCTCGCCGAGCTTGTCGTTCTGTCCGACGATCCTGCCGTGCTGCACCAGCTGGTCGCCCTCGGTCGCGTGCATGTCCGACCTCCTCGGTGGCGGTCCGATCCGGTGTTAGCAGTTTAGGTCGCTCTGTTGCTTTTTGACCCGTTCGTCACGTGGTCCGTTGGGTGACGGCGATGCAGACGAGGACCGCACAGGCGGCCGCCGGCGCGGCGGGCGACAGGTGCTCGCCGAGCAGCGCCACCGACCACACCAGGGTCAGCAGCGGCTGGGCCAGCTGGAGCTGGCTGGCCCGAGGCGCGCCGATCTCGGCCATGCCCCGGTACCAGACGTACAGCCCGAGGAAGGTGGAGCCGGCAGCCGCCCAGACCAGGCCGGCCACGCCGTGACCGGTGAGGCGCACCGGCTCGTACGCGAGCCCCAGTACGGAACCGGCCAGGCTCAGCGGCAGGCACAGCACCAGCGCCCAGCCGACCACCTGCCAGCCGGGCAGCACCCGGGCCAGCCGCCCGCCCTCGGTGTACCCGGCGGCGCACACGAGCAGCGCGCCGAACAGGTACCCGTCGCCGGCCGAGAGCGAACCGCCGCTCTGCGCCACGGTGAAGGCGAGGACCACCGCGGCCCCGGCCACGGCGGCCACCCAGAACCGGCGCGAGGGCCGGGCCCCGGTGCGCAGCGCCGACAGCGCGGCCGTGGTCAGCGGGAGCAGGCCGACGACCACGGCGGCGTGCGAGGTGGTCGACGTCCGCAGTGCGAGGGTGGTGAGCAGCGGGAAGCCCACGACCACCCCGGCGCCGACGACCGCGAGTCCGCCCCAGTGTTCCCGGGCGGGCGGGGCGACCCGCAGGGCCAGCAGGAAGCCGCCGGCGAGGACAGCCGCCAGGACGCTGCGCAGCGAGACGAGGGACCAGGGGCCGAAGCTCTCCAGCCCCCAGGCGGTGGCGGGGAAGGTCAGCGAGAAGGCGACGACGCCCAGCGAGGCCAGGACGGTGCCCCGGCGGCTCACGGAGTCGTTGACCGCTATCGGCGTCGGGAGGATAGCGCTATTCTGTGCTGTCATGTACGAGCGTAGCAGTGTGGTGGAACTGGCCGAATCCCTGCGGTCCGAGCTGGACCGCTACTCGGTCGGTGGAAAGCTCCCGTCGAGCCGGTCCCTCGTAGAGCGCTACCGGGTCAGTCCCGTGACCGTCTCGCGGGCCCTCGCCCAGCTCGCCGCCGAGGGCCTCGTCGTCACCCGCCCCGGCGCCGGGGTCTTCCGCGCCCGTCCGCGTACGCGGGCCGCCGCGCCCGGCGACACCTCCTGGCAGGAGGTCGCCCTCAGCGCGGAGGGCGCCGGGGAGGTCGTCCCGAGGTCCGTGGACGCCGCCGGGGTGCTGGCCTCGCTCGCCACACCGCCGCCCGGGGTCATCGAGCTCAGCGGCGGCTACCTGCACTCCTCGCTCCAGCCCGAGCGCGCCATGGCGGCGGCGCTGGCCCGCGCCGGCCGGCGGCCCGGGGCCTGGGGGCGGCCGCCCGTCGAGGGCCTGCCGGAGCTGCGGGACTGGTTCGCCCGGGAGATCGGCGGGGCGGTCGGCGCCGCGGACGTCCTGGTCACCGCGGGCGGGCAGAACGCGCTGGCGACCGCGCTGCGGGCGCTCGCCCCGCCGGGGGCGCCGATCCTGGTGGAGTCGCCGACCTACCCGGGGCTGCTGGCCATCGCCCGCGCCTCGGGGTGCCGGCCCGTACCCGTACCGGTGGACGCCGAGGGGGTCCGGCCCGACCTGCTCGCCGCGGCCTTCGAGGCCACCGGGGCGCGGGTGTTCGTGTGCCAGCCGCTGTTCCAGAACCCGACCGGCGCGGTGCTGGCCCCCGGGCGGCGGGCCGAGGTGCTGCGGATCGCGCGGGCCGCCGGTGCCTTCCTGGTCGAGGACGACTACGCCCGGGCGCTGGCCCACGAGGACGCCGGCCCGCTGCCCGCGACCCTCGCCGCCGAGGACGAGGACGGGGTGGTGGTCCACGTGCGGTCGCTGACCAAGGCCACCTCGCCCAGCCTGCGGGTGGGCGCCCTGGCGGCCCGAGGCCCGGTCCTGGACCGGCTGCGCGCCATCCAGGTCGTGGACAGCTTCTTCGTGCCCCGCCCGCTCCAGGAGGCGGCCCTGGAACTGGTCGGCGCACCCGCCTGGCCGCGCCACCTGCGGACGGTCGCCGCCGAGCTGCGCCACCGCCGGGACGTGCTCACCGGAGCCCTGCGGCGCGAGCTGCCCGCCCTGGAGGTGCCCCATCCGCCCTCCGGGGGCTTCCAGCTGTGGGTGCGGCCCGCCGTCGGCGGCGACGACACCGCCGTGACCGCGGCCGCGCTGCGCGCCGGGGTCGCGGTCACGCCCGGACGCCCGTACTTCTGCGCGGAGCCGCCCGCCCCCTACGTACGGATGAGCTTCGCCGCGGTCGCGGGCCCCGCCGAACTGGTGGAGGCCGCCGTACGGCTGCGGGCCGCCCTGGCGGACCCGGACGCCCCGGACGCTTGACCCGCGGGGCGCGGCGCACCACCATCGCCGCATGGACCTTCGGGTTTCGCTCGTCGCCGCTGCCCGTGGCCGCCCGCTGCTCGCCGAGCGCTTCGACGACGACCGTCCGCTGGACGTCGCCGGCCTGCGCGCGGTGGAGTCCGCCGTGCGGGGGCTGGTGCCGCTGGGCGCCGCGAGCCTGCGCTACTGCTCGCCGACGCCGCGCTGCCGCGCCACGGCCGAGGCCCTCGGGTACGCGCCCCTGGCCCAGCCCGCGCTGCGCGCGTGCGACATGGGCCGCTGGCGGGGACTGACCCCGGCCGAGGCGGCCGCCCGCGAACCGGACGCGGTCGACGCGTGGCTCACGGACCCGGAGGCCGCCCCGCACGGCGGCGAATCGCTCATCGCCTTCATCCTCCGCGTCGGAGGCTGGCTGGACACCCGCCCCGCGGACGACGTCGGCGCGATCGTGGCCGTGGCGGAGCCCACGGTGGTCCGGGCGGCCCTGGTCCACGCGCTGAGGGCGCCCCCGCTGACCTACTGGAACGTCGACGTCGGCGCGCTGTCCACGCTCACCCTCACGGGCCGGCCGGGCCGCTGGTACCTCTCCCTCCCCACCGCCTCCTGACCCGCGGGGCGGCCGCCGCGCCCCTCAGGGCCCGTCCAGGCGTACGGCGAGGGCGGCGATGTCGTCGTCGAGGCGTCCCCTGCTGTGGCGCAGGAGGTCGCGGTGGAGCGCGGCGAGCAGTTCGCGGGGCGGTGTCGGGGGCTGCCGCCGCATCCAGGCCGCCAGCGGGAAGAACTCGCCGTCGCGGGCCCGGGCCTCGGCGATCCCGTCGGTGTAGACGAGCAGCAGGTCGTTGGGGGCGAAGGCGAAGGTGTCGACGGTGTACCGCGTGCCGATCAGCTCCGCGAGGCTGAGCAGCGGGGAGGGGGTGACCGATTCGAGGACGCGGAGCTTCTCGTGGTGCAGGAGCAGGGGCGGGGGGTGTCCGCAGTTCAGGACGTCGATCCGGCCGCCCCCGTGCGGGATCTCGACGAGGAGGGCGGTGGCGAAGCGCTCCATCGGCCCCTCGGGCGGGAAGGCGGCGTTGTACCGGGTGCTGCTGGCGTCGAGCCGGCGGGCGATGTCGACCAGGTCGCCCTCGTCGTAGGCCGCCTCCCGGAAGGCGTTGACGATCGCCGCGGCCGCCCCCACGGCCGGAAGGCCCTTGCCCCGTACGTCGCCGATGAGCAGCCTGACCCCGAACGGCGTGTCGACCACCTCGTAGAAGTCCCCGCCGATGCGGGCCTCCGCGGCGGCCGCGAGGTACAGCGACTCGATCGCGATGGGGCCGAAGCGCCGCGGCATGGGGCTCAGCACCACCTGCTGCGCGGCGTCGGCGACGAGCCGCACCTGAAAGAGGGTGCGCTCGCGCTGGAGCCGTACGTGGCTTCCGTACGCGGCGGCCACGGTCACCGCGATGATCCCCGCGGCGGTCCACCACGTCCCCAGGTCGGGGAAGACGAGGCCGAGGCCGATCATCAGGAGCAGGCAGACCGTCCCGAGCAGGACGGTGGGGAGCACCGGCCACATGGCGGCGGCGAGGGCCGGCGCCGCGGGCAGGAGGCGGCTGAAGGCCATTTCGGGCGGAGTGGCGTACGCCAGGCTCGCGATGACGACGGTCAGGATCACCGGCGACAGCCGCACAAGTCTTCCCGGGCCGGGGCGCCTGCGGAGCCGCGGCCGTCCAGACTCGATCACATGTCCCACGATATCCGCGCAATGCGGGCACTGCGCTTTGGCGGCCCGGCGGCACGACCCGCCCGGCACGACCCGCCCGGCAGGACCCGCCGGGCAGGGGCCGGCTCAGCCGTCGCTTCCGGCGCCGCGACCGGGTGCGCCCATGTCGCCCGTCGCGGGAGTGCCGTCGGCGA
This sequence comes from Streptomyces sp. NPDC002044, assembly GCF_040296725.1. Taxonomy (NCBI): domain Bacteria; kingdom Bacillati; phylum Actinomycetota; class Actinomycetes; order Kitasatosporales; family Streptomycetaceae; genus Streptomyces; species Streptomyces sp. NPDC002044. The sequence continues at coordinate 15,817 of NZ_JBEOXU010000117.1, read as the reverse complement.
GGCCGTAGCGCAGGTAGACGGTGCCCTTCGGCCCGGCCGCCGGGGGCGCCAGGAGCGTGAGACCGGTGGGCACCGCGCCGGCGGCGAACACCTTCTTACCGACTCCGAGCACGATGGGGTGCAGCCAGAGGTCGAGACGGTCGAAGAGCCTCTCGCGCAGCAGGCTCTGCACGAGGTCCAGGCTCCCGACGACTTTCACGTGCTCGTGCCGGTCGCGGATCTCGCGCACCGCGCCGGCGAGGTCCGGGCCGAGCAGGGTGGACCCGGCCCAGGGGAGGGCGGGCCTGCCGCGGGAGGCCACGTACTTCGGGACGCGGTTGAAGAGCGCGGCGATCTCGTGGTCCTCGCCGCCCTCCTGGAGGGGCCAGTGCGCGGCGAAGATGTCGTACGTCCGGCGGCCGAGCAGGAGGGCGTCCGTGCCCTCGTACGCGGCGCCGACCTGCGCCCCGGCGACCTCGTCCAGCAGGGGCGCCTGCCAGCCGCCGAAGGGGAACCCCTCCGGGTCCTCGCCGGGGCCGCCGGGCGCCTGCCCGACGAGGTCGAGGGTCGCGAACAGTTCGATGTGGATGAGGCCCATGGCGTGCTCCCGGTGCGTCGTCCGTATCCGTCGAGGGGTAGACCGGCGGGGACCCGCGGACTCATCGCCGCGCGGGCGCGCCGGATGCGCCGGAGCACCTCTCGGCCAAGGCGGGCCCACCAGCCCCCAGCCCCCGAGCCGCGGCGCGCGGCCTCCGCGGTCACGGCTGCTCGGTACACCAGGCGGACCCCCGGCCCGGGGGCCACGGCCGCCCGTCGGGCCGCCTGCCCCGATACAGCCAGTCCGCCGTGAACAGCGTGAGGTCCAGGCCCATGGCCGCACCTGGTCGGCGCTCTCGCCGCGGCCCGCGATGGCTTTGCATAAAACTGCGGTGATACGTATAGTCATGCCATCGACGAGGAGGGTCCGATGGCAGTACGTGTAGCGGTGGCCGGAGCGAGCGGGTACGCGGGCGGGGAGCTCCTGCGCCTGCTGCTCTCGCACCCCGAGGTGGAGATCGGAGCGCTGACCGGGCACTCCAACGCCGGACAGCTGCTCGGTTCCCTCCAGCCGCACCTGGGACCGCTCGCCGAACGGACCCTGGAGGCGACCACCGCCGAGGTCCTCGCGGGACATGATGTCGTGTTTCTCGCGCTTCCGCACGGCCAGTCCGCCGCCGTCGCCGCCCGGCTCGGCGACGACGTGCTCGTCGTCGACATGGGCGCCGACCACCGGCTCAAGGACGCCGCCGACTGGGACGCGTTCTACGGCGCCCCGCACGCCGGCACCTGGCCCTACGGCCTCCCCGAGCTGCCCGGCGCCCGCGCCGCGCTGGCGGGGGCCAAGCGGGTCGCCGTCCCCGGCTGCTTCCCCACCGCGGTCTCGCTCGCGCTCTTCCCCGCGTACGCCGGGCAGCTCGCCGAGCCCGAGGCCGTGATCGTCGCCGCCACCGGCACCTCCGGCGCGGGCAAGGCCCTCAAGCCCCACCTGCTCGGCTCCGAGGTCATGGGCTCCGTCAGCCCGTACGGCGTCGGCGGCGGACACCGGCACACGCCCGAGATGGTGCAGAACCTCTCCCCGGTGGCCGGGCAGCGCGTCTCCGTCTCCTTCACACCGACCCTCGTCCCCATGGCGCGCGGCATCCTCGCCACCTGCTCCGCCAAGGCGCTCCCCGGCACCACCGCCGAGCAGCTCCGCGCCGCCTACGAGAAGGCGTACGCCGACGAGCCCTTCGTCCGGCTGCTCCCCGAGGGGCAGTGGCCGGCCACCCAGTCCGTCACCGGCTCCAACGCCGTCCAGGTCCAGGTCGCCTACGACGCGTCCGTCCGGCGGATCATCGCCGTCAGCGCGATCGACAACCTGACCAAGGGCACCGCGGGCGGCGCGCTGCAGAGCATGAACATCGCCCTCGGGCTCCCCGAACAGCTCGGCCTTTCCACGATCGGAGTAGCACCGTGAGCGTCACGGCAGCACAGGGATTCACGGCGGCGGGCATCGCCGCCGGGATCAAGGCGAACGGCAACCCGGACCTGGCCCTCGTGGTCAACAACGGGCCGCGTCTGGCCGCCGCGGGCGTGTTCACCTCCAACCGCGTCAAGGCCGCGCCCGTGCACTGGACCGAGCAGGTCCTGCGCGGCGCCGCCGTCAGCGCGGTCGTCCTGAACTCCGGCGGCGCCAACGCCTGTACCGGCCCCAAGGGCTTCCAGGACACCCACGCCACCGCCGAGAAGGCCGCCGACGTCCTCAACGGGCTCGGAACGGGCACGGAGTTCAACGCCGGCGAGATCGCCGTCGCCTCCACCGGCCTGATCGGCGTCCTGCTCCCCATGGACAAGCTGCTGCCCGGGATCGAGACCGCGGCCGCGGCCCTCACCGCGGACGGCGGCGAGGCCGCCGCCGTCGCGATCAAGACCACCGACACCGTGCACAAGACCGCCACCGTCTCCCGGGACGGCTGGACGGTCGGCGGCATGGCCAAGGGCGCGGGCATGCTCGCCCCCGGCCTCGCCACCATGCTCGTCGTCCTCACCACCGACGCCGACGTGGACAGCTCCGCCCTCGACACGGCGCTGCGCTCCGCCACCCGCACCACCTTCGACCGGGTCGACTCCGACGGCTGCATGTCCACCAACGACACCGTGCTGCTGCTGGCCTCCGGCGCGTCCGGCCGGGTGCCGGAGCAGGAGGCGTTCGCCGAGGCCGTACGGGCCGTCTGCGACGACCTCGCCCGGCAGCTGATCGGCGACGCCGAGGGCGCCAGCAAGGACATCCGCATCGAGGTCGTCGGAGCCCTCAGCGAGGACGACGCCGTCGAGGTCGGCCGCTCCATCGCCCGCAACAACCTCCTCAAGTGCGCCATCCACGGCGAGGACCCCAACTGGGGCCGGGTGCTCTCCGCGATCGGCACCACCCGGGCCGCCTTCGACCCCGACCGGCTGAACGTCGCCATCAACGGAGTCTGGGTCTGCAAGAACGGCTCGGTGGGCGAGGACCGCGACCTGGTGAGCATGAAGGACCGCGAGGTGCGCATCACCGCCGACCTGGCCACCGGCGCCGAGTCCGCCGTGATCTGGGCCAACGACCTCACCGCCGAGTACGTCCACGAGAACAGCGCGTACAGCTCATGAGCGACGAGAAGGCCGGACAGCCCGGCACCGGCAGCAGCGCCCACCCGGGCACGGCGCGCAAGCACACGGCGCTGCCCAAGGCGGAGATCCTCATCGAGGCCCTGCCCTGGCTGACCCGGCACAACGGCAAGGTCGTCGTCATCAAGTTCGGCGGCAACGCCATGATCGACGAGGACCTCAAGGCGGCCTTCGCCCAGGACGTGGTCTTCCTGCGGCAGGCCGGCCTCAAGCCGGTCGTGGTGCACGGCGGCGGCCCCCAGATCAACGCCCAGCTCGACAAGCAGGGCCTGATCAGCGAGTTCAAGGCGGGCCTGCGCGTCACCACCCCCGAAGCCATGGACGTCGTACGGATGGTCCTGGCGGGACACGTCCAGCGCGAGCTGGTCGGGCTCCTCAACCAGCACGGGCCGCTCGCCGTCGGCCTGACCGGCGAGGACGCCCACACCATCACCGCCACCAAGCACAGCCCGGAGATCGACGGCGAGCTCGTCGACATCGGGCGGGTCGGCGAGATCACCTCCATCAACACCGGCGCCATCGAGGCACTGCTGTCGGACGGCCGCATCCCGGTCGTCTCCTCCATCGCCCGCAGCGCCGACGACCACCACGTCTACAACGTCAACGCCGACACGGCCGCCGCGGCCCTCGCCGCCGCCCTCGGCGCCGAGACGCTGATGGTCCTCACCGACGTCGAGGGCCTCTACGCGGACTGGCCGAGCAGCGACGAGGTCATCAGCCGGCTCACCGTCAGCGAACTGGAGAAGCTGCTGCCCGAGCTGTCCAGCGGCATGGTGCCGAAGATGGAGGGCTGCCTGCACGCCGTCCGCAACGGCGTGACCACCGCCCGCGTGATCGACGGGCGGGTCCAGCACTCGATCCTGCTGGAGATCTTCACGGACGAGGGAATCGGCACGATGGTCGTGCCGGACGAGCCGCAAGGGGGAGCGAAGTGACCGCGCACACCGGCAATCAGGAGTACGGCGCCCGCTGGCGGGGCGCCCTGGCCGACACCTACGGGACCCCCGCCCTGGCCCTCGTACGGGGCGAAGGCGCCCAGGTCTGGGACGCGGACGGCAAGCAGTACACCGACCTCGTCGGCGGCATCGCGGTCAACGCGCTCGGCCACGCCCACCCCGCGGTCGTCGCCGCCGTCACCGGGCAGATCTCCACGCTCGGCCACGTCTCCAACCTGTACATCTCCGAGCCCGTCGTGGCGCTCGGCGAGCGGCTCCTCCAGCTCTTCGGCCGCCCCGGCAAGGTCTTCTTCTGCAACTCCGGAGCCGAGGCCGTCGAGGCCGCCTTCAAGATCGGCCGGCTGACCGGGCGGACCGGCATGGTCGCCACCGACGGCGGGTTCCACGGCCGGACCATGGGGGCCCTCGCGCTCACCGGCCAGCCGAAGAAGCAGGAGCCGTTCCTGCCGCTTCCGGGCGAGGTCACGCACGTCCCGTACGGCGATGTGGAGGCTCTGCGGGCCGCCGTCACCGAGGAGACCGCGATCCTCGTCATCGAGCCCATCCAGGGCGAGAACGGCGTCGTCGTCCCCCCGGCCGGGTACCTGACGGCCGCCCGCGAGATCACCCGCGCCACCGGCACCCTCCTCGTCCTGGACGAGATCCAGACCGGCATCGGCCGGTGCGGCCAGTGGTTCGAGCACCAGGCCCACGAGGGTGTGGAACCCGACCTCGTCACCCTCGCCAAGGGCCTGGGCGGCGGTCTGCCGATCGGCGCCGTGGCCGCCTTCGGGCCCGCCGCCGACCTCCTCCGGCCGGGCCAGCACGGCACCACCTTCGGCGGGAACCCGGTCTCCTGCGCGGCGGGCCTCGCCGTCATCGACACGATCGCCGCCGAAGGGCTCCTCGACCGGGTCAAGGAGCGGGGCGAGCGGCTGCGCTCCGGCATCGAGGGAACCGGCCACCCGCTCGTCTCCCACGTCCGCGGCGCCGGGCTGCTCCTGGGTATCGTGCTCACCGAGCCGCTCGCGCCCCAGGTGCAGCAGGCGGCTCAGGACGCCGGCTTCCTGGTCAACGCGCCCGCCCCCGACGTCGTACGGCTGATGCCCCCGTACGTGCTCACCGAGGCCGAGCTGGACGCGTTCCTCCAGGCCCTGCCCGGCATTCTCGGCACAGCCCACGGGGACGGATCCGGAGAATGAGACGACAATGACCCAGGCGCAGGAGAACGAGCACGTAGGACAGGCCGTTCCGCAGACCCGCACCGCCCGCCACCGCCGGATCGTGGACATCCTCAACCGGCAGCCCGTCCGCTCCCAGAGCCAGCTGGCCAAGCTGCTCGCGGACGACGGGCTGAGCGTCACCCAGGCGACGCTCTCGCGCGACCTCGACGAACTCGGGGCCGTGAAGATCCGCAACACCAACGGCGAGCTGATCTACGCGGTGCCCAGCGAGGGCGGTTTCCGCACCCCGCAGGCCCCCCTCGGGGAGTCGGCGAAGGAGGAGCGGATGCGGCGCCTCTCCGGGGAACTGCTGATCTCGGCGGAAGCCTCCGCCAACCTGGTGGTCCTGCGCACCCCGCCCGGGGCCGCGCAGTTCCTCGCGTCGGCGATCGACCAGGCCGAACTCCGGGAGATCCTCGGCACGATCGCCGGGGACGACACACTGATGCTGATCAGCCGGGACCCGCTCGGCGGCCAGGCCCTCGCCGACCACCTGCTGCGCCTGGCCCAGAAGGAAGGCTGACCGTACGGGGGGAGCGGCCCGGCCGGGGGACGGCCGGGCCGGAGGCCCGTCAGTAGCGGGTCACCGCCAGGGCCCCCGACGCGGTGCCGATCGCGATGTGCGGACTCCGGCGGGGGTCCGCCCAGCGCAGCAGCGCCCGCATGGCCCGGTCGGGCACGGACACGCAACCCGCCGTCGCGCCCCTGCCGTTGACGTGCAGGAAGATCCCGGCACCCCGGCCGCGCACGGGCCGCTCGTAGTTGAACGCGATGACCAGCGCGTGCGCGTACTGGGTCCCGTAGTCCGCCAGGTGCTCCGCCTCACCGGGCGCGCAGTCCGCGGGCAGCGGCTCCGTCCAGCGGTTGTAGCTGCCGGAGGCGTTGTCCTGGCACCACCACGAGCCGGGGGTCACCCGGCGGTAGCGGTACTCCGTACCGGCGGGCGCGCGCCGGTTCCCGAAGGCGTACGGAAGCGCGTACAGGCCCGCCGGGGTCGTGTTCGTGCCCTGGACGCGGCGCGCGCCGTCGGTCAGCCCGTTCGCCCCGAAGCGGGCCTCCGCGCTCCCGGCCTCGTACCAGCGGCCCGCCCGCCGGTCCCACCAGGTGACCCGCCCGGTCGTCGACCCGGGCGCGGGCGCCACCGCGGTGATGAGCTGGCTGCCCCCTCCGGTGTCGGCGAGCCGCGCGGGCAGCGGGGAAGGGCCCTGGGGGAGCAGGGCGCTGACGATCAGTGAGCCGGTGACGAGAGCGGTGCGCAGCACACGTCAGACGGTACGGGGCGGGAGGGGCAGCGGCAGTGCAGGCAGGCCGTCGACGCTGGTCCCGATGTGGTCCTTCTTCTCGCAGTACGCGGCGAACTCGTCGTCCGTCTTGCGGCCGAAGTACTCCGCGTGCAGGGTGCGCTCGCCCTGGTACTCCATGAAGGGGACCGCGTACCCGCACACGTCGGTGATGCGGCGGGCCCGCACGACGATGACGGCCCGGGCGGCCGGCCCGTCGGCCTCGCCGAACAGGGCGACCAGGCCGCCCCAGCGGGGATCGTCGCGGAAGACGGCCTCGCCCTCGCCGTGGATGCGCACGATGTTCGGCGGTCCGCTGAACGCGCACCACATCAGCGTGATCCGGCCGTTCTCGCGGACGTGGGCGATGGTCTCGGCGCCGCTGCCGCCGAAGTCCAGGTAGGCCAGGGTCTGGTCGTCGATGACGACGAGGGTCCCGGAACGGCCCTTGGGCGAGAGGTTGACGTGGCCGTCACCCGCGAGCGGGGCGGTGGCCGTGAAGAAGACCGGCTGCTCCTCGATGAACCTGCGGAGCCGGTCGTCTATGCGTGCGTGGAGTTTTCCCATGGGCTGATTATCGGACTGTGGCGGAGCGCCCTCGGCGGTGACCCGTGCGCCCTGACCCGTGCGCACGTCACCGGCGGGCGGACCGGCCGGCCGGGGGGTACGGCGGGGCTCGATTGACGAAACATACGGAACAATGCATAGTTATGCCTATCGCTGGACGTGACCGTACGGAAGGGCCCCGGCCCGTCCCCGGCGACCGCCCCGCGTCGCCACCCCGCCTGAGTCGTTACGCAGGAGCCGGCGGTGCCGACGGCACCGGCGGTGCCGGCAGTAGGCAGACGGCCTCCCCGCACCCTCCGCGGCGGGGAGGCGGTCGCACACCCACCCCCCTGAGGAGCAGTAGCTGTGAGCAGCAACAACGGTGACGTCCGGCTCTGGGGCGGCCGCTTCGCCGACGGCCCCGCCGAGGCCCTCGCGAAGCTGTCCGCGTCGGTCCACTTCGACTGGCGCCTCGCCCCGTACGACATCGCCGGCTCCCGTGCCCACGCACGCGTGCTGCACAAGGCGGGCCTGCTCACCGCCGATGAACTCGACCGCATGACCGACGGCCTGGACCGGCTCGAAGCCGACGTGGCGAACGGCTCCTTCACCGGCACCGTCGCGGACGAGGACGTGCACACCGCCCTGGAGCGGGGGCTGCTGGAGCGGCTCGGCGCCGACCTCGGCGGCAAGCTGCGCGCCGGACGGTCCCGCAACGACCAGGTGGCCACCCTCTTCCGGATGTACCTGCGCGATCACGCGCGGATCGTCGGCGGTCTGATCGCCGACCTCCAGGACGCGCTGGTCGGCCTCGCCGAGGACCACGCGGACGTGGCCATGCCCGGACGGACGCACCTCCAGCACGCGCAGCCGGTGCTCTTCGCCCACCACGTGCTGGCCCACGTGCAGGCCCTGTCCCGGGACGCCGAGCGGCTGCGCCAGTGGGACACCCGGACGGCGGTCTCCCCGTACGGCTCGGGCGCGCTCGCGGGCTCCTCGCTGGGTCTGGACCCGGAGGCGGTCGCCGCGGACCTGGGCTTCGAGCGCGGCTCGGTCGGCAACTCGATCGACGGCACGGCCTCCCGCGACTTCGTCGCCGAGTTCGCCTTCATCACCGCGATGATCGGGATCAACCTGTCCCGGATCGCGGAGGAGATCATCATCTGGAACACGAAGGAGTTCTCCTTCGTAACCCTGCACGACGCCTTCTCGACCGGCTCGTCGATCATGCCGCAGAAGAAGAACCCGGACATCGCGGAGCTGGCGCGCGGCAAGTCCGGCCGCCTCATCGGCAACCTGACGGGCCTGCTCGCCACGCTGAAGGCGCTGCCGCTGGCCTACAACCGGGACCTCCAGGAGGACAAGGAGCCGGTCTTCGACTCCTGCGACACCCTCGAGGTCCTGCTGCCGGCCTTCACCGGCATGATGGCGACCCTCACGGTCCACCGGGAGCGCATGGAGGAGCTGGCCCCGGCCGGTTTCTCGCTCGCCACCGACATCGCGGAGTGGCTGGTCAAGCAGGGCGTGCCGTTCCGGGTGGCGCACGAGGTGGCCGGCGAGTGCGTCAAGGTCTGCGAGGGCGAGGGCATCGAGCTCGACCAGCTCACCGACGACCAGTTCGCGAAGATCTCGGAGCACCTGACCCCGCAGGTCCGGACGGTGCTCAACGTCAAGGGCTCCCTGGCCTCGCGGAGCGGCCGCGGCGGCACCGCCCCGTCGGCGGTCGCGGTCCAGCTGACCGAGCTGAAGGCCGACCTGGTCATCCAGCACGCCTGGGCGATCCACAAGCAGTAGCAGGAGCCGCGGGCCCGAGGGGGGGCGGCCGGAGCATCCGCTCCGGCCGCCCCCTCGGCGTTCCGGGCGCCGGGGCCGGGGCCGGGACCGGGACCTGAATCGGGGCCGGGACCGGGGCCCCTCACCGCGCCCAGTCCGCCAGGGCGTCGAAGTCGGCCCGGGTCAGCCCGACCCGCTCGTCGATCCGCAGCAGCAGCGCGCGCGCCGGGTGGCGCTCGTCGACGTACTCGCGGTCCGCGGCCGTGATGTCGTCGTCGATCCAGGCGAAGGGGCGCGTCCCCGCGTATTCCAGGATGTACTGCGTCTTCCAGAAGGTCCCGCGCGGTGCGCGTCCGTGCATCACCGGCCAGTCGATGAAGGGCAGCCGGGGCAGTCCCAGATGCGGGCCTATCCAGTCGTTGGCCTCGTCCTTCCACGTCGTGGCCCACACGAGGTCGTACGCCCCCGCCAGCGCGAGCAGCTCCGCGCCGTGGCGGTGGTCCAGCCAGACCCGCAGCGGCTTGGCGCTCTCGGCCTCGCGCCAGCCCGTCGGGCGCATCCGGTGGGTGGTGTAGCCCTCGGGGCGGCGCTGGAGCTTGGCGGCGTACGGGTTCAGCGGTCCGTCCACGTCGATCAGCAGCAGCGGCCTGGGCGGTTTCAGCGGGTTCATCTCGGCAGCATGCCTCGCCGGGCGGCTCGGGGGCGGCCCATTTTTCGCTGGAATGAGACATTGGAGTCTCGTTTGGGTTATGCTTGTCTCATGGCCATGGATCGTGACCAGGTGCTCCGCGACGCGGCGGCCCTGCTCTCCCGCAAATCGACTGCGACGATGGACGAGGTCGCGCGCGCCGCCGGAATCGGGCGCGCCACCCTCCACCGGCACTTCGCCGGGCGCGACGCCCTCGTGCGCGCGCTCGAAGAGCTGGGCATCCGGGAGTTCGAGGTGGCGTTCGACAACGCCCGCCTCGACGAGGACACGGCGCCGGACGCGCTCAGGCGCCTCGTCGCCGAGGCCGAGCCCAACGCGGAACTGCTGGCCTTCCTCGTCACCGAGAACCAGCTGTTCGAGGGCGAGGGGATCCACGAGGGATGGGCCCGGCTGGACGCCCGCGTCGGGGCGCTCTTCCGGCGCGGCCAGCAGGAGGGCGACATCCGGATCGACCTGAGCCCCGCCTGGCTCACCGAGGCCCTCTACGCCCTCATCGGCTCCTGCGCCTGGGCCGTCCTGGACGGCCGGGTCGCCGCCAAGGACTTTCAGTACATGATCATCGAGTTGCTGCTCGGTGGAGCACGACGGAGTGTGGAGTGATGAGCAGAACCGAAGAGCTGAGCAGGCACAAGGGGGCGGAGGGCAAGAGCCCCGGGCGCTGGCTCGCGCTCTCCGTGCTCGTCCTGGCCGTACTCCTGGTCGCGGTGGACGCCACCGTACTGGGTCTCGCGACCCCGGCCCTCAGCGAGGACCTCCAGCCGTCCGGCACCCAGCTGCTGTGGATCGGCGACATCTACTCCTTCGTCATCGCCGGCCTGCTCGTCTCCATGGGCTCCCTCGGCGACCGCATCGGCCGCAAGAAGCTGCTCCTCGTCGGCGCCACGGCCTTCGGCGCCGTCTCGGTGCTGAACGCCTACGCCACCAGCCCCGAGATGATGATCGTCGCCCGGGCGCTCCTCGGCGTCGCCGGCGCCACCCTGATGCCGTCCACGCTCGCGCTGATCCGCAACATCTTCACGGACCCCAAGGAGCGCAGCCTCGCGATCGGCGTCTGGGGCGCCGCCGCCTCGGCCGGCGCGGCCGTCGGACCGGTCGTCGGCGGAGCCCTGCTCCAGCACTTCTGGTGGGGCTCGGTCTTCCTCATCAACCTCCCCGTGATGATCGTCCTGGTCCTCGTCGGCATCAAGCTGCTCCCCGAGTCCAAGAACCCGGTCGCCGGACCGTGGGACCTGGTCAGCGTCGCCCTTTCGCTCACCGGCGTCATCGGCGTCGTGTACGCCATCAAGGAAGTCGCCACCCACGGTCCGACCTGGGGCGTCTGGGCCGCCGCCGTCATCGGCGGGGCGTGCCTGTACGCCTTCGTGCGCCGCCAGTTCAGCCTGCCGTCCCCGCTGCTCGACATGCGGCTCTTCAAGCACCGCGGCTTCTCCGGCGCGGTCCTCGCCGACCTGCTGACGGTTTTCGGCCTTTCCGGACTGGTCTTCTTCCTCTCCCAGTTCCTCCAGCTCGTCCAGGGACGCGACCCGCTGGAGGCGGGCCTCGCGGAGCTGCCGGCCGCCGTCGGCGCGGTGGTCACCGGCCTGCTCGCCGGCCGCTACGCCCGCAGGTACTCGGTACGGTCCATCGTCACCGGCGGCCTCGGTGCCATCGGCCTGGCCCTGGGCGTCCTGACCGTGATCCACAAGGACACCGGCTACCCGCTGCTCGGCGCGGCCCTGCTGGTCGTCGGCCTCGGCGCCGGCTTCTCCTTCACCGTCACCGCCGATGTGATCCTCTCCAGCGTTCCCAAAGAACAGGCCGGCTCCGCCTCGGCCGTCTCCGAGACGGCGTACGAGCTGGGCGCCGCACTCGGCATCGCCCTGCTCGGCTCCATCGTCACCGGCGTCTACCAGAGCTTCACCGCCCCGGCCTCGGTCCCCGCGTCCGTCGCCGACGCCGCGCACGAATCGCTCGGCGGAGCCGTCGAGGCGGCCAAGGCGCTGGATCCGCAGACCGCCGAGCAGATGGTGGGCGCGGCCCAGGTGGCGTTCGTGGACGGGCTGCGGCTCGCCTCCGGCGTCGGCTCGGCCGTCCTCCTGGCCACCGCCGTGGCCGCCTGGTTCCTGCTCCGGGGCCAGAAACTCCAGGACGGCATCGAGCACTGACCCGCCGTCCACTGACCCGCCGTCCACTGACCCCATGTCCGCTGACCCGTCGTCATCCGGCCAAAGGGCGCAGCCCCGAAGGCAGTTGACAGCCCGCGCGGCCGCGGGACACCATCCCGGCGATGGAGATCAACGATCTGACCCCGGCCGAACGCCGCGTATGGGACGCCTTCCCGCGCGGCGACGGCGTCGACTTCCGGGCCGGCCCGGACGAGGACGCCGCCGCCGGCGACGGCTGGGGCCCGGAGCGCACCGTACGCGCCGAGGTGATCACCGCCCTGCTGATCAACGGGCCCCGCACGGCCGGCCTGGTCGCCGGACTCAACGTCCGCGGCGCCCGCATCACGGGCAAGCTGAACCTGAAGTACGCCCTGGTGGAGCACGCGATCCGGCTGCGCGGCTGCTGGTTCGAGCGCAAACCCCTCGTGTACGGGGCCCAGCTGCGGGCCCTGGTGCTGAGCGACTCGGCACTGCCCGGGCTGACCGCCACCTCCGTCAGCATCGACGTCGTCCTGCGGATGCCCTGCTGCACGATCACCGGGCCCGTCCGGCTGTCCGGCGCCCGGATCGCCGGCGGCCTCTTCCTCCAGCGCGCGGTCATCGGCGTCCCGGGGGCCGAGGCGCAGGGCGTGGAGCCGATCCTCCAGTTCAACCACGCGGACATCGGCACCGACGTCATCGCCATGGACCTCGTCGTCCACGGCCAGACACGCATCAACGGCGCCACCGTCGGCGGCCAGATCAACCTCGACGGCGCCCGCCTCCTCGCTCCCGGCGCCACCGCCCTGCACGCCGAGACCCTGACCGTCGGCACGGACCTGCGCGCCATGCGGATGGAGGCCCACGGCCGGGTCAACCTCACCGGCTCGCGGATACCCGGCCAGCTCAATTTCGCCTACGCCCGGTTCGTCAACCCCGGAGGCGTCGCCCTGCGCGCCTCCAGCTGCCTGGCCGGCGAGGTGTGGCTGCGCTCCTGCGAGACCATCCAGGGCAGCGTCAACCTGCGGCGCTCACAGTTCGACCGGCTGCACATGCCGCCCGAGACCTGGCCCGACGAGATCCGCATCGACGGACTCACCTACCGGACCCTGGCCCCGCACCTTCCGGCCGAGGAACGGCTGCCCGCGCTGGAGCGGGAGGAGACCGGCTACCTCCCGTACGCGTACGAGCAGCTCGCCGCCGCCTACCGCACGGCCGGCGACGAGGCGGCCGCCCGGACCGTCCAGCTCGCCAAGCTCCGCCGGCACCGCCGGACCCTGCCCCGGCACGCCCGCGCCTGGGGCCTGCTCCAGGACGTCACCGTCGGCTACGGCTTCCGGCCGATGCGCGCGGCGGGCTGGCTGCTGGCGGTGCTGGTCACCGGGGTCATCGCCTACTGGACCGGTCCGCCGCGCCCCCTCAAGGCGGGGGAGGCCCCGGACTTCAACCCGGTGTTCTACACGCTCGACCTGATGCTGCCGATCGTCGGCTTCGGACAGGAGGCCGCGTACGCGCCGAGCGGCTGGCACCAGTGGCTGTCGTACCTGCTGATCGTGACCGGCTGGATCCTCGCCACCACGACGGCGGCGGGCGTCAGCCGGTCCCTCCAGCGGCAGTAGGCGAGGCCCTACGCGGCCTTGGCCTTGGTGGCGTACATGTCCACGTACTCCTGGCCCGAGAGACGCATGACCTCGGCCATCACCGAGTCGGTGACGGCGCGCAGCACGTACCGGTCGCGGTCCATGCCCTCGTGGCGGGAGAACTCCATCGGCTCGCCGAAGCGGACCGTGACCCGCCCCGGACGGGGCATCCCCGCGCCGCCGGGCTGGAGCTTGTCGGTGCCGATCATGGCGAACGGGACCACGGGGGCGCCGGTCATCAGGGTGAGGCGCGCGATGCCGGTGCGGCCGCGGTAGAGCCGGCCGTCGGGGGAGCGGGTGCCCTCGGGGTAGATGCCGAAGACCTTGCCCTCCTCGAGGATCCGGCGGCCGGTCATCAGGGCCGCGACCCCGCCGTTGGCGCCGTCGCGGTCGACGGGGATCATCCCGGAGCCCGTGAAGAACCACGCCATCAGGCGGCCCTTGACCCCCTTGCCCGTCACGTACTCGTCCTTGCCGATGAAGTGGACCGTGCGGTCGCACACCAGCGGCAGGATCATCGAGTCGATGAAGGTGAGGTGGTTGCCCGCCAGAATCACCGGCCCGGTCCCGGGAATGTTCTCGATGCCCTCCACACGGGTGCGGAACATCATGCGCATGACCGGTCCGACAGTGGCTTTGATGAGCGCGGTACGGAACAACGTGGGCCCTCCGGCATCGAAAAGCGGTTCGCACACGCCACCACACGGCGGTAGTGCAGGTGAGGACGATACTCGCGGGTCGGCTCTGATCGCACATCGGGTTCACACGTCGGATACGCAGTGTTGACGCGCGTTTCCGCCATGTTCCCCCGGCACACGTCCGCCGGCCACCACCCCCTGCCTACCATCGGCAGGCCGATCGGGGGCCGCGTGACACCTATGGATCCCGGGACCCGCGGCCCTTTCCGAACGAGGAGTGGCACTCATGACGCAGGGTGGGGCAGCACGGCGCACGGTCCTGGGAGCGGCCGTCTTGGCGGCGGGCGGAGCCGTGGCGGGACTTCCGGCGGGAACCGCCGCGGCATCGGAGGCGGACCGCGGTGACCGCGGTGACCGCGGTCACCGGGAGCTCCCCGTACCGACGGTGATCGGCCATCGGGGCGCCAGCGGCTACCGCCCCGAGCACACCATCGGCTCCTACCAGCTCGCCCTCGACCTCGGCGCCGACGTCATCGAGCAGGACCTCGTCCCGACCCGCGACGGCCACCTCGTATGCCGCCACGAGAACGAGATCGGCGGCACCACCGACGTCGCCGACCACCCCGGATTCGCCGCCCGGCGCACCACCAAGTCCGTCGACGGGGTCTCCGTCACCGGCTGGTTCACCGAGGACTTCACCCTCGCCGAACTGAAGACCCTGCGCGCGAAGGAGCGCATCCCCGCCATCCGCGGGCGCAATACCCTCTACGACGGCCGCTGGGCCGTGCCCACCTTCGAAGAGGTGCTGCGCTGGGCCGACCGCGAGGGAAAGCGCCGCGGCCGGCGGGTCTGGCTGCACGCGGAGACCAAACACCCCAGCTACTTCCGGTCCCTGGGCCTCGGGCTGGAGGAGCCCCTCGCGAAGCTGCTGCGCCGCTACGGACGCGACGGCCGGAACGCCGCGATCTTCCTCCAGTCCTTCGAGCCGTCCAGCGTCCAGCGGCTCTCCCGGCTGGTTTCCGCCCCGCGCGTGGTGCTGCTGTCCGCGGCGAACACCCGCCCGTGGGACTTCGAGCTGGCCAAGGACCCGCGTACGGTCGCGGACCTGGTCAAGCCCGAAGGACTGAAGTGGATCGCCGGCTTCGCCCAGGGCATCGGCCCCACCATGGACCTGATCCTCCCGCGCGACGCGTCCGGCAGGCTCGGTGCGCCCACCACCCTCGTCGCGGACGCCCACGCCCGCGGTCTGCTCCTGCACCCCTACACCGCGCGCAACGAGAACGGCTTCCTGCCGGCCGAATACCGCGAGGGCACCGATCCGGCCGCGTACGGGGACGCCTTCGGCGCGTTCCGCAGGTACTTCGAGCAGGGCATCGACGGCATCTTCACCGACAACCCGGACACCGGCCTGCTCGCGGCCGAGGACTTCCGCCCGGGCCGCCCGCCCGTCAACCGCTGACCGGAGCTTCTCGAACGGGTGGCCCGTACCCGGCGCGGAAACCGCCGGGCACGGCCCGCTCGTCCCGCCCGGCATGGACCTGTTGAAGGCTGACCTCTTCGAGAACCTCGGCCCGCTGCTCTCCGCCGAGGCGGCCGCGGAGGCCCCGAGTGCCGGAGTCGACGCGGCAGACCTGGAACAAGCCGTCTGGGTCAGGCTGCTGGAAAGCGGCCGCCGGGCCCCCGACCCCGCCGATCCGGCCGAGCCCGCGCGCTGGCTGCGCCGGGCGGTGCGCGCCGAGGCCCGCCTGGCCCGCCGCCGCGTCCGCCGGGAGGTCCCGTACGACCCGA
>NZ_JBEOXU010000116.1:0-20713 GCF_040296725.1 Streptomyces sp. NPDC002044 | reverse complement strand
GGGGGGGGGGGGGGGGGGGGGCGCGTCCCGGGGCGCGCCCGGGGCCGGGTGCCTCGGTCACATCTCGGTCCCCGAGGCGCCGCCCACGGGGTGGACGACGACGGGGGGATTCGGGGCGCCTTCGGGAACGGGGCAGGCGTGGGCGCGGGCGGCGATCTCGGCGGCCCGGGCGAAGTCCGGGACGTCGATGATCCAGTACCCGGCCAGTACCTCCTTCGTCTCCCCGTACGGTCCGTCGCTCACCACGGGGGCGCCGTCGGCTCCGGCGGTGACCAGGCGGGCCTGGCGGGGTTCGGCGAGTCCCTGCCCGTCGACCCACTCGCCCGCTTCGGCGAGGTCGTCGTTCAGGGAGCCCATGTGGTCGAACATCGCCTTCAGGTCGGCTTCGGACCAGGCCGGACTGCCCTCGCTCGCCCGGCCGGCCATGGCCTCGTAGTCGGCCTGCTTCCCGAGGACCATCAGCATGTACTTCATGGGGTGCCGCTCCTTCGTGTTCACGGGCCCCGACGCGGGCGGGGGCCTTCGCAGGGGACGTCGGAGCCGTTCCTCCCCTTGCGACACGTCGACCGCGGCGGCGCGCGACGGTTGCGCCGGCCGGTGCCAGAGCTGCTGACCCCGCCGGCCACCACCCGGGTGATCCTCCAGGTCGCCGGACCGGGCGGCGGCGGGGAGGAGCCGGCCGAGCCGGCGCCGATGCTGCGGGAGTCGAACGAGCGCAACATCGCGGTGGTCAAGGCGCTGGTGGACCTCGCGGGCGCCGAGCACTCCGACTTCGACGCCGGGCCGGTGAACCTGGCCGCCCTGGTCCGGCAGGTCGCGCGGGGCTCCGTCTCGGCGGCAGCGAACCCGGAGGACGGACTGACGGTGCGGGCCTCGTCCCCGCCCGGTGAGCGCGGGGACCCTGAGGGCCGCGGAACCCCCGGAACCCGCGAGGAGCCCTTGGCGCCGGCCGGTCCCGGCCGGTCCGCGACTGTGGCAGCGCGCGAACGGCCGGGAGGCGTTACAGCGGGCGGGTCAGTTGTCGGAGCCGACCGTGTTGTCGTGGCCCGCGTTGAACACGTCGTCCGCGGCGAACTGGAGCCAGTCGCCGAAGACGATCGTGTAGGAGTTCTGCGGGGCGACGTTGACCGTGACGTCGGCGGCAGCCGCGGACGCACCGCCGAACACGATGGCACCGGCGGCGAGGACGGAGAACAGGGTGCGCGCAGAACGCATGATTCCACCTTTCACAAGGGAGACAGAAGGGGATGAATCGCACCCCAGAACCTAGAGAGGACGCGCCCGGCTGTCCCGCCACACGGCGCGGCCCCGCCAACACCAAGCCGATTGGCCGTACCACCGCGGCCAGGGCACCGGCCCGCTCCCGGCACGGCGACGCGCACTACGCTGACCCCATGAAGATCATCGACTTCGAGCCGGGCGATCCCCGGCTGACCGAGGACCTCCTCCCCGTCCTGCTGGAACTGCGCACCCACCTGACGGAGGACCTGTTCCGCTCGATCCTCGCGGAGGGGCACAGCCAGGGCCTGCGCTTCTCGGGCGCGTACGACACCGACGGCCAGTGCGTGGGCGCGGCCGGCTGGCGCGTCGTCGCCAACACCTTCCAGGGCCGCAAGCTCTACGTCGACGACCTGGTCACCCGGGCCACGGCGCGCTCCACCGGCGTGGGCCACGCGCTCCTCACCCACCTGGAGGAGCACGCCCGGACCGCCGGGTGCACGGCACTCACCCTCGACTCCGGCACCCAGCGGACCGATGCGCACCGGTTCTACTTCCGGGAGCGGCTGGCCGTGACCGCCTTCAACTTCGAGAAGCGGCTCGTCTGACACCGACGCGGGCCACTTTGCGGGAGTTGGCCTTGCCGTGATCCGGACTCGACGTGCCCGGCCGCCGTGACCGAACCGTCGTCGGGCCGAGGCCCGCGCGGGCTCGTCGGCGGACGCCGCGCTTGTTAGGTTCCTGCTCCTGACTCAGCCGATCCGGGGGGAACCGCTGCCATGTCCGCACGCTCCAGATCCTGCCGCCTCCTGTCCACCGCGGCCGTCGCCGCCGTCCTGCTGGTGGGCGCCGCCGGGTGCGGGGAGAAGGACCGTACGGCGAAGGCGGCGGCCTCCGAGCCGGCCGCCCCGCCTGAGCCGGCCGCCGCGTCCTCCGCACCGGCTGCCGCGAGCGCGTCGGCCCCGGCCCCCGGGGCGTCCCCGCCGAGCGGCGCCTCGGCCAGCGCGGCCGTCCCTCCGGCTCCTTCGCCCTCCGCCAGCGCCGCGCCTCCCGCCGCGGCCGCGCCACGGGCCACGACTCCCGCTCCGGCGCCGACCCGCCTGACGGTGGCGGTGGAGACCCGGGGTGGCCGGCTCTCCCTCGTACGCGGGGGCCCGGCGCAGGAGTTCACGGTCACGCTGCGGAACGGCGACACGGCCGCGTACCGGCACCTCCTGGTCGCGTTCCAGATGGAGACGCTCGTCGACGGGTCCGGCGGCGGACCGGGCGCCGGGCCGGGCTTCGCTCTGGAACGGCGCGACCCGGCCTCCGGCGCCTGGCGCCCGGCCGCCCTGCGCGTCGCCAACGACCGCATGCCGCCGTCGCTGTTCACGGGCGGCTCCGCGCTAGCCCTCGGGGAGGTCCGTGTCGCGCACTACCGGCTGCGGGCGAACGCCGCGGGCCCGGCCGGCAGCACCCCCGTGGTCGTCTCCTTCATCGACACGGACGCGGACCGCGAGGCGGCCGGCCACGTGAACCTCGTCCACGCGACCCGATGAGGGAGGTCCGGGCCGGAGCGCGCGCCAGATCAGGGCAGAATGGGAGCAATCGGTACTGTCGAGGCCGTCCAGGACTCCCCTGGCGGTCGAGAGAGGTACGAGGATGGCCAAGGCCCATTTGGTGGGAAGCGGGATCGCCTCACTGTCCGCGGCGGCGTTCCTGATCCGCGACGGAGGCTTCGCCGGCCGGGACATCGTCATCCTGGAGGAACAGGACCGGGAGGGCGGGAGCCTGGACGCGGCGGGCTCCGCGGAGGCGGGTTACACCATGCGCGGCGGCCGCATGTTCGAGATCCACTTCGACTGCACGTACGACCTGCTGGGGTCCGTCCCGTCCCTCGACGACCCCTCCAAGTCGGTCACCGGGGACACGTTCGCCTTCCACGAGGACTTCGCCTGGAACGACCACGCACGCCTCGTCGACGGCGAGGGCAGGGTGGTCGACGCCCACTCGATGACCTTCTCCGAGCGGGACCGCCTCGAACTGGTCCGCTGCGTCGCCACTCCCGAGCACCAGCTCGACGGGAAGCGCATCACCGACTGCTTCGGCGAGGGGTTCTTCACCACCAACTTCTGGTGGATGTGGTGCACGACCTTCGCCTTCGAACCGTGGCACAGCGCGATCGAGTTCCGGCGCTACCTCAATCGGTTCATCCACCTCTTCAAGACCTTCGACACCATGTCGGGGATCTACCGCACCCGCTTCAACCAGTACGACTCGATCGTGCGCCCGCTGCTGAAGTGGCTGACGGACCAGGGGGTGACGGTCCAGCTCGGCACCCGCGTCACGGACCTGCGGCTGTCGGCGGGTGACGGGCTGACCGTCGAGGCCGTGGTGTGGGAGCGCGACGGGCACGGCGGTGAGACCCCGGTCGGGCCGGACGACCTCGTGATGGTCACCAACGGGTCGATGACCGCCGGCTCCACGCTGGGGACGACCGACTCCGCCCCCGTCCTGGACACCTCGGGCGCCGCCGGGTCGTGGGCGCTGTGGGAGGCCCTCGCCGCCGGCCGGCCGGAGCTGGGCCGGCCCGAGGTCTTCCACTCTCACGTCCGGGAGTCGACGTGGGAGTCGTTCACGGTCACCACGAAGGACCCGACGTTCTTCAAGCTGATGCAGGAGTTCAGCGGCAGCGAGGCCGGAAAGGGCGGCCTGATCACCTTCAAGGACTCGGGCTGGCTGCTGACCATCGTCCTCAACCACCAGCCGCACTTCCGCGACCAGCCCGAGGACACCTTCGTGTGGTGGGGGTACGCGCTGTTCCCCGACCGGGACGGCGACTTCGTCGAGAAGCCGATGACCCAGTGCACGGGACGGGAGATCCTCGACGAGGTGCTCCGTCACCTGCGGTTCGAGCAGCGGCAGCGGATCCTCGACGGGTCCGTCGTCATCCCGGCGCTGATGCCCTACATCACCAGCCAGTTCCTGGTGCGCTCCGCGGGCGACCGGCCGCAGGTGGTTCCCCGGGGATCGACGAACCTGGCCTTCATCGGGCAGTACGCGGAGGTCCCGGACGACGTGGTCTTCACCGTCGAGTACTCCGTACGCACCGCCTGGACCGCGGTGGCCACCCTGCTCGGACTCGACCGGCAGCCGCCGCCCGTCTACAAGGGGCAGCACGACCCCGGGGTACTGGTCGAGGCGTTGCGGACACTGCACCGGCGCTGACCGGGGAGGGGTTTGCCGAGGGCGAGCACCGCGGTACGCCAGGCATCGGTGACAGCCTCGCGGGCGCGGTCGGTCGCCTCCGCGACCCCGGCGGGGAGCCGGAGCGGGGCCCCGATGTGGACGTGCAGGCCGGGGCGCCGGACGGGGGCGGTGACGGTACCGGCGAGCTGCTTCGCGCGTCCGCCGGAGCACAGGCGGCGGACTCCCGCCTGGCCCACCGGGACGACGGGGGCGCCGGTCGCGGCGGCGAGGCGGGCCAGGCCGCTGCGGAAGGGGCCCGGGGCCGACTCCCCCGCGTCCCGCCGCGCCGGCAGCCGGCCCTCCCCGTAGAGCAGCACCCTGCGGCCGGAGGCGAGGGCGGCGGCCGCCGCCTCCAGGGACTCGGCGGCGCGCGCGGTTCCCCGGTGGACGGCGATGTGGCCCTCGCGCCGGAGCGCGGACCCGAGCACGGGCACCCGCCACAGGCCCGCCGTGGCCAGGACCACGGGCTCGATCCCGTGCCGGCGCAGCGCGGCGACGACGACGGCGGGGTCGGCGAGCGAGGTGTGGTTGGCGACGAAGATGCCGCCGCCCGCGGGGACCCCGTCGGGGTCGGCGGTGACGGTCAGCCGGCCGAAGGCGGGGACGGCGGCGGCGGCGATTCGGCTGAGCATGGACGGCCCCGTTCGGTGGTGCTGTGGCTCGCTGAGCTGGTCCTCTCCATGATCGGGCGGTGGGGCGGCGGTCACATGAGTAGGCGTACTCAACCGGTGTGGGGGCCATCGGCACGGGCGTGGGAGTACGCCCACCCCGGGGCGGGGGCGGCGGTCGGCTGGGCTGCGGTCGGTTCGGCTGCGGTCAGGGGTCGGCGGTCAGGGGGTCGGCGGCTGCTTGAACTCGATCTCGACGAAGGCCAGCCGCCCGGTGCCGGAGTTGACCACTTCGTGCGCGCCGCCGGCCTGGCGGGCGTACGTCTCCCCCGTGCGCAGCACCGAATCGGTCCGCGAGCCGTCGGGGGTGATCACGGTGATGCGGCCGTCCCCGACCGGAACCACCACGTAGTCGTACGCGTGCACGTGGTGGCCCGTGGTCTCGGCAGGCTCGAAGTCCCAGCGGGTGACCCGGGTCCTGGCGTCCTCGTACTGCACCGTCGCCCGGGCCGTCGTCTCGGTCGTCATGGCCGCTCCTCGTGTCGTGTGCGCGGGTTCCGGCCGCGCTCCGGTCCGGCGGCCCATCATGCCCGGCAGGAACCGCGGGGCCGGGGACCGGCCGCCGGTCTCGACGGAGCGGCGACCCAGCCACCACCGCGATACAGAGATATTGCGCAGCAATGCCGCCTTCTTGCGTCTTATCATGGACTTCCTGCTGGCTGAGTCACAGGCGACCTTCGGCAGCGCCCCTGCCGCCCACGCCGCCGGGGTGCCCGCCCCGTCGCCGATCGGCATACCCGGGCGCGGGGCGGAGATCCCGTTCACCACGCTGGAGGCCGAGTACGCCGGTACGACCGGCACGCTCATCGGCCCCGACCGGTACTCCCGGCCGGGACCAGAATGCGGGTGCGGTGACATCGACCGTGAAGTCGCCGATTTTCACGGTCGGCCTCGCGGACTTCGAGCTGGCCGGCGCGGCCGCGGCCAGGCCGGCCGGAGCCCTCGACTCCGTCGCGGACTTCGGCGCCGACCCCACCGGCGCCACGGATTCGACCGCACGGATGCAGGCCGCGGTCAACGCCGGACCGGCCCAGGGCAAGGCGGTCTACGTGCCACCGGGCGATTACACCCTCTACGACCACGTCGTGGTGGACGGGGTCACCGTCCAGGGCGCGGGCCCCTGGTACACGGTCTTCGGCGGTCGCGACCCCGTGAACCGCAACCGCGCCGCCGGTTTCTACGGCAAGCACGGCGGCTACACCGGACCGGTCCGGTCCGGTCCGGTCCGGTCCGGTCGCACGAGGCGGCGGTCACCGTCCCGCTGTCGGCGGTGGGGGTGCGCTACGTACGCCTGGCCTTCACCGCGAACACCGGCTGGCCGGCGGGCCAGTTGTCCGAACTGGAGGTGTACGCCCCGCCGTGCGTCCGCCACCGGTGAGGTCCGGGAGCGGGCCGCTTTCCGCTGGTCGGCGGGGTGAAGTATGACCGAACGGTCACAGGATGCGGCAACGGGAACGCGGAGGGCGCGACCGCCCTCTAGGGAGGAGGCGGCGCCCGCGCGCGGGTGTCGCCGCGTGACGACATCAGCGGAGACCGGCGGGCTGCCGGGTGCGAACGGCAAGGCGGGGCTAAATGAAGGCGGTAACGGTGGCGGGCGGTTCCTCGGAGAATCCGAAGGTCGAAGTGCCTGAGGAAGGGCCGCAGCCCCCGGAGGAGTCGAGCACCCCGTCCACGGCGGATCTGCCGGACGGGGACACGGCAGCGGCGACGGACGCCGACGCGGGGGCGACGGGCGGTGACGTGCCGGAGAACGCGGACGGGACCCCGGGCCCCGCACGCGGGGAGGACCCGTCCGAGGAAAGCGGGGACGACGACCGCGCCGAGGCCGGGAGCGAGGCCGGAAGCGAGGCCGGTACGGCGGCTGAGCCCGAGCCGGACGACGAGGCCGCCGCCGGGGCCGACGCAGGGGACGGGGCCGAAGCCCGCCCCGGCACGGAGGCCGGGTCGAGCCCGGGTTCCGGGGTCACGGCCACGGCCCCTGACGGGCCGGACACCGAGGAGGCGGACTCCGAGCGCGCGTCCGGTACCTCGACCGAGACCGCGGACGACGACCCGGCCGTGCCGGACACCGCCCCCTCGGGCGCAGCGGACGGCAAGGCCGAGGCGGACACCAAGGCTGCGGCGAGCACGATGGCCGAGCCCGGCACCGAGGCGGAATCCGATGCCGAGCACGACACGGCCCCAACGGCCGACGCCGATGCCCGCTCCGAAGCCGACGCCGGGGCCGACGCCGCTCCCGAGCCCGGGACCGGCACGGACACAGACGCGCCCGCTGAGGACGAACCCGTCGCCGAGGACGCCCCGGACCGCACCGGTTCGCCGGCCGTGGACGCGAAGGCCACCCGGACCGGCGGGGCGAAGCCGGCGCCGGCCGACGCGGCGCCGAGCCGGCGGCCGTCATGGGCGCGGAGCGCCGAACCCGGCGCGGAGCCGAAGCCCGACGCCGTATCCGGTGACGGCCCGGAGCCGGAGTCGGAGTCCAGGCCCGATCCCGAGCCCATACCCATACCCGTACCCGTGCCCGTGCCCGTGCCCAAGCCCGGTCACGTACCCGCTCCCAAGCCCAGGCCCACGTCAGCGCCCGATTCCGAGGCCGAGCGGACGAGTCAGTTCGTCGCGCTCAAGCCCCTCGACATCCCCCCGCCCGCGCCGCAGCCCACGACCGCACTCCCCCTCCTGCCCTCACCCACGCCCGCCTCCGGCCCGGCCCCCTCACCGTGGCCCGTGGTCACCCGGCCGCCGGGTGGGGCACCGCTCGACCTGCTGGCCGAACTGACCAACACCGCTCCGCCGCCCGAGACCCCCCGCCGGACGGCACTGCGCCGCGTCAAGATCTGGACGCCGATCCTGCTCGTCCTGGCCGGAGCCGTCGCGGGCGCCCAGCTGCTGCGCCCCCTGCCCGACCCGAAGATCGTCGGTACGGAGTCCCTCCACACCATCGACGGCCGGTTCACGATCCCCTGGCCGGCCAAGGGCCAGGGTGCCGTCCGCGTGTCCGGCTCCGGCGACATCGGCACCTTCGGCGAGCAGAAGCCGGTCCCGACCGCCAGCGTCGCCAAGGTGATGACGGCGTACGTCATCCTCAAGAGCCGCCCGCTGCGCAAGGGCGAGGCCGGCCCCGACATCGTGGTCGACGCGAAGGCCGTGGCGGACGGCACCTCCGAGAGCGAGTCCCGGATCACGGGCCTCGTCGCCGGTACGAAGTTCACCCAGCAGGACATGCTCAAGATGCTCATGATCCCGTCGGGGAACAACGTGGCCCGGCTGCTGGCCCGGTGGGACACCGGCACCGACTCCGAGGCCGCGTTCGTCGAGAAGATGAACGCCGCCGCCAAGGAGCTGGGCATGGACGACACCACGTACACCGACCCCAGCGGCCTGGACGCGGGCACCGTCAGCACGGCCACGGATCAGCTGAAGCTGGCCGAGGCGGTCATGAAGGACGAGGCGTTCCGCTCGGTGGTCGCGCTGCCCGACGCCCAGATCAAGGGGCTGCCGGGGCCGATCTACAACAACAACGACCTGCTCACCGCACCCGGCCTGAGCATCCGTGGCATCAAGACCGGTTCGAGCACGCCCGCCGGCGGCACCCTGATGTGGGCGGCGTACAAGTCGGTCGGGGACGAGACGCCGCTGATCCTGGGCACGCTGATGGACCAGCGCGTGGAGAGCGGGCCGGACCCGGACGCCGCGAACAGCCTGATCCTGGTGAAGGCCAACAGCAAGAAGATCATTGAGGCCGTACGGTCGGCACTGGCCTCGGCGCCGGTCATCCGCAAGGGGCAGAAGGTCGGGTACGTGGACGACGGGCTCGGGGGCCGCACCCCCCTCGTCGCCACCAAGGACGTGAACGTGGTCGGCGTCCCGGGCCAGCCGTTGCGGATCTCCGTCGGTTCCGTGGCCGGCGCCGGTCCGCTGCCGCACTCGGCGAAGCCCGGGGCCGAGATCGGCGTGCTGACCGTGGGCGAAGGCGCCGGCGCCAAGAGCGTCCCGGTGGCGGTGCAGGGCGCTCTGGCGGAGCCTTCGTTCGGTACCCGGCTCACCCGCCTGGGCTGAGCCCGTGGCCCGGGCGGGGCCTGTGAAGCGAGGAAGGCCGGTTCCCTCCGTGGAGGGAGCCGGCCTCTTGTGTCGGCGTCGGCACCCGCAGGTGCTGTGCCCCCTGAGGGTCACGAGGTCCGATTCCTCCGCCGCGTCAGACCCCGCAAGGCCCCCGCCCCCGGGTCGCCGCTGACCCGTACACGGTCGGGCCGGGGCGGGCGCGGGCCTGCGGGAACTCCTGCTCCTGCTCCTGCTCCTGCTCCTATTCCTGCTCCTCCAGCCGGATGGCCTTCTTCAGGTCGTGGTGCGCCTGGCCCCACTTGCCCTCCTGCTGCTCCAGCAGGGCGGCCGCGATGGCGTCGAGCTTGCGCTGGATGGCGTGTTCCGCGCGTCTCTCGGAGTTCTTCAGCAGGGCCAGCAGCAGGAGGGCCACCGCGCCCATTGCGTCACCCGTCAGGTGCTGCCAGCTCATGGACAGGTGCAGTACGTGGGCGACGAGGAAGGCCGCCACGAGCAGCACGCAGAGCACGGAGAAACCCGCGGAGCTGGTGAAGTTCGAGGCGAGCTCGGCGAATTTCTCGAATCGGCCGATCTTGCCGTGGGGGTTCTTCTCCGATGGGTGTTCGATGCTCATGGTGCGCGCCTGCCCCGGGAGGACCCCCGGCACACCCCGGGCGAGAGGTCACCACCTGCACGGCTGGGGCAAACGGACTCGTACGGGCCGTGCAGGCGGCTCCGCTCCGGGGGTCGCGGTCCGGGGAGAGCCCCCTGGACCGCGGCCGTCCGGGGGTTCAGGCGCCCGGTGGGACCCGCTGCGGGCGGCCGGAGCCGCGCGTCAGTGAGTAGCCGAAGAGACCCGCGGCCGCCCCGAGCACGCCGCCGGCGGCGGTCCAGATCCAGCGGTCGGACCACCAGCCGCCCGCCCAGCCGTCCTCCGGCTCGCGCAGCGCGGAGGTCACGGTGGCGGGCACCAGCGGGGCGGCCAGGGCCCCGTCCACCGCGTGGGCGCCGCCCGTCTCCTTCACCTCGGCTTCGACGGCCGCGCGCACCGGCAGACCGAGGTCCTCCGCGGGGACGTCGATGACCGTCAGGCGTACGTAGTAGCTGCCGGGCAGCGGGTCGTTGGCCCACGGCTCGGCGTTGGCACGGACCGTGCGCAGGGTGCAGGACAGGTCCGCGGAGGCGGCGTTCGCGGCCGCAGCGACGGTCTGCGTGCCGTAGGTGCAGGCCTGGCGGCGGCGCAGGCCGTCGTACACGTCGAGCCGCCAGGTGGAGGCGCCGTGCCGGGCCGATGCCTCGGGGAGCGTCACCTTCGCCTTGACGGTGACGCGCTGCCGGGCGTCGATCGGGAGCACCCAGTAGAGGTAGTCGCCGGTGGAGGCGGCCGCCGTGGCCTGCTGGCCCGGGCGGAACGCCGCCGCGGTGCGGAAACCGGTCCCGGCCTCGGTCGGGGCGGGTCCGGCGTCACCGGAGGCGCTCGGGCTCGGATGGGCCGACGGGGTGTCCGCGGAGGCCGTTCCCGCCACCGCGAGGGCGGCGGTCGTGGCCAGCAGGGCGGCGGTCAGGGTGCGTACGGTACGCATCAGTTGGTCCTCCAGACGGAGACGCGCCAGCGGGAGATCCATCCCCAGACCAGACCGGCCAGCAGGCCGAAGACGACCAGGACGGCCAGCAGCCACCAGCCGCGGCCGAGGCCGAAGGACGCGGCGTCGGAAGCCTCGTCGGGACCGTCCACCACCTCGATGGTCAGTTCCACGGGCATGCCCGGGGCGGTCTTGACGGACGCGGGAGCGGAGAAGGAGTTGCTGACCTGGACGCAGACGGTCTCCGCGGCCCGTTCGGCGTCGTCGTCCGCGCCGTCGGCCTCGGCCTTGGGGTAGCGCAGTCCGGTGGACAGGACATCGGTGCGCCCGTCGCCCGCCTCGGAGCCGCGGACGATCTCGCGGCCGTGGACGGTGCTGGCGCGCAGCAGGACTCCGTAGTCCCGATGGACGGCACGGTCGGCGGCGATGCTGACGGAGGCGCGCAGTTCCTGGCCGGGCAGGACGTCCACGCGGTACCAGCGGTGCTCGCCGAAGGACTCGCGGTCGCTGTACAGGCCGGGCTTCAGCTGCGGGGCGCCCTCGCACTGCTTCGCGCCCTCGGTGGCGACCGGGTTGACGACCGGGTCGGCGGCCCGGTCGACGAGCTGTTTGACGCGGCCGGAGAGTTCCGCGGTGTGCTGCACGGAGGTGTAGGTGCCGCCGGTGGCCTCGGCGATGCAGGTCAGCTGGGCGCGGGTCTTGGCGTCCGGGACCAGACCGAGGGTGTCGATGACCAGGTGGATGCCCTTGGCGGCGATGTCGCGGGCGACCTCGCACGGGTCGAGCGGGGCGCAGGTGTCCTCGCCGTCCGTGATGAGGACGATCCGCTTGGTGGCGTCGCCGCCGTCGAGGTCCTGGGCGGCGGCGAGGAGGGCCGGGCCGATCGGGGTCCAGCCGGTGGGGGCCAGGGTCGCCACGGCGGTCTTGGCCTCGGTGCGGTTCAGCGGCCCGACCGGGTAGAGCTGCTTGGTGTCCTTGCAGCCCTGCGCCTTGTCGTCGCCGGGGTAGGTGGCGCCCAGGGTGCGTATGCCGAGCCGCACCTCGTCGGGCACCGCGTCGATGACCTCGTTGAATGCCTGCTTCGCCGCGGCCATCCGGGACTGGCCGTCGATGTCGGTGGCCCGCATGGAACCGCTGACGTCCAGGACGAGATCGACCTTGGGGGGTTCCTTGGCCGCGGGTCCGTCGGCGGCGGTGGCACTCGCCGGGAAGAGCCCGACGACGAGGGCGGCGAGCAGGCCGCACGCCCCGGCCGCAAGCCGTTTCGATGTGATCATCGCCGGATCGTATTGAGGATCGTCCGGCAATCCAAAACGGGTGCCCGGCCCGGCCTTTCGGGCCCGGCGGGGGTACAGCGGGCGCGGGGCGGGCGCGGGCGCGGGGAGGGCGCGGGCGCGGGGAGGGCGCGGGCGCGGGGAGGGCGACGGCCCGCGCCGCACCGGCGACGGAAGGCCGGCCGGGCGAGCGCAGGTTTCAAGCGCGCCGCCTACCGGGGCGGGGGCGTGTCCGTCGCCATGGAGGTGCACGGCGTCGGCTTCGCCGGGCCGTGCGGGGCCGACCGCGTCCGCACCGTCCACCACCCGGCGAACGTGCGCGCCATCGGGGTGAACCGGACGCCGGGCTATGTCGACGCGGAGTGGGACGGCGGTCCCTGAGCGTCCGGGGCGAAGACGGCTTCGAGGTGGGCGGCCAGCCGGTGCGGGTCGGGCGGGCAGAGCCGGGCGCCGAGGTAGCCGTCGGGGCGGACCACGAAGGCGGTGGGGCGGTCCACCCCGTAGAGGCGGGCGAACTCCCCCGCCGTGTCGTGGTGGACGGGCAGGACCGTGCCGTCGGCCGGGGTGCCGGGGGCGAGGACCGCACAGACCTCGATCCGGTCCCCGGTGCGGGCGCGTGCCGTCGTGACGAGCGCGTCGAAGTCCGCGGCGGCGTCCGGGCCTCCGGTGCCGAACAGCAGAAGTACGTGGCCGCGCTCGCGCAGCAGGTCGTACAGGCGCTGCGGGTAGGCGGCGATCGGCCCGGTGAGGCCCCCGCAGTCCGGGGCCCGGTCGCCGGGGCGCGGGCCGGCCCCGTCGGCCCCGGCGTCTCCCTCGGATCCGGCGTCTCCCTCGGCTCCCTCGGCTCCGGCGACCCCGGTGCCCGGCGGGTCCACGAGCGGGCTGCCCCGGTAGGTGACGAGCAGTTGGGCCTCGCGCAGCAGCAGGGTGCCGGGGTCCTCCGGGTCGGCCTGCACCCCCTCCGCCGCGTGCCGGACGGTACGGCCGACGACTTCCTCGCCGACGGGCCGCCGCTCGGCGTCGTAGCTGGCGAGCAGGCCCGGACGGGCGGCTCCGCCGACGGCGAGGGCGAGTTTCCAGGCGAGGTTGAAGGCGTCCTGGATGCCGGTGTTCATGCCCTGGGCGCCCGTCGGGGGGTGGATGTGGGCGGCGTCCCCGGCGACGAAAACACGGCCGTCACCGTACCGGTCCACGATCCGGTGGCTGATACGGAACACCGAGGCCCAGCGCATGTTCCTCGCGGTCGTCGGCTGCGGGGAAAGCCGGTCCAGGACCGCCTGGATGTCGGGCAGCGCGGGGGCCCGGCCGCTCTCCAAGCCGTGCGTCACCCCGTCCCCGGCGGTCCTGGACGTCTGGTCGCCCCCGGGTGCCCGCCCGGCGTCCGAGAGCCCGGGCGGGACCAGCATCGACATGCGGTACCGGCCCCGGCCGGGCAGCGGGATGCCGACGAGGACGTCGTCGACGGCGCCGTCGGCGCCGCGGTGCATGGCGCGTACGCCGTATCCGGCGGGCAGGTCCCAGTCGACCTCCACGTCGGCGAGCATGTACCCGTCGGCGAAGGCACCGCCCTCGAAGGTGAGCCCGAGGCCCTTGCGGACGATGCTGTGCGCGCCGTCGCAGCCGATCAGGTAGCGGGAGCGGACCACTTCCTCCGTGCCGTCCGCGGCACGCAGGACGCTGGTGACCCCGTCGGTGTCCTGGGTGAACGAGACCAGCTCCACGGACCGTTCGATCCTGGTGCCGAAGCGGCCCAGGAACGCTTCGAGGATCCGCTCGGTCTCGTACTGCGGCAGCGCGGCGAAGCCGTACGGCACTTCGGGGGGCATGACGAGTTCGACGCGGGCCGGCCCGGCGCCGTTGTCGTACACCAGCTGGCCGCGCATCGGGACGGACGCGTCGAGGGCGTCGCGCACCAGGCCCATCCGGTCCCAGACCTCCAGGGTCCGGGGCTGGATGCCCACCGCCTTCGCGAACGGCAGCCTGGCCGGCAGCCGGTCGGCGATCCGGCAGCCGACGCCGTGCCGGCGCAGTTCTCCGGCGGCGGTGAGGCCGACGGGGCCGGCGCCGGCGACCAGCACGTCCGTGGTGTAGGTGCGCGCCATGGGCGCCTCCCTGGGAGCGGCCCCGTACGGGTCGGTGCCCTCCCATGGTCACCCGGGGGCTCGCGGAGCGGCTACTCGATCACGAGCTCCACATCGATGTTGCCGCGGGTGGCGCGGGAGTACGGGCAGACCTCGTGCGCCTGCTTGACCAGCAGCGCACCGGTCTCGCCGGCCAGGGACTCGGGAAGCTCGACGCGCAGGACCACGGCCAGGCCGAACGCGGGGCCGTCCTTGCCGATGGACACCTCGGCGGTCACGGAGACCTCGCTGGTGTCGGCCTTGGCCTGACGGCCGACGAGGCCGAGGGCACTGGCGAAGCACGCGGCGTACCCGGCGGCGAAGAGCTGCTCGGGGTTGGTTCCGCGGCCGTCTCCGCCGAGCGCCGGGGGCATGGCCAGCGCGAGGTCGATCTGACCGTCGGAGCTGACGGCGCGGCCTTCGCGGCCGTTGGCGGTGGCGACAGCGGTGTACAGGGCGTCCATCGGAGTTCCTCTCGCAGGGGTGAACCGTGGTGCGGGGCCGGGGTGGCCGGCCGCGCTCCATCAGTAGAGCACGCAATTGAGTTGCGCACAACTCAATGCCGCACACGTTGCCCCGGGTACACTGGCCGACATGACCGAGACGCCGACCGAACCCCTCGCCGACCAGGACTTCCTGCGCCTGGACGGCCAGATCTGCTTCGCCCTGAACGCGGCGACCCGGGCCTTCGGCGGCCTCTACCGCGTCGTCCTGAAGGACCTGGGCCTGACCTACCCCCAGTACCTGGTGATGCTGGTGCTCTGGGAGCACGGCGAACTGCCGGTCAAGCAGATCGGCCGGCACCTGCGGCTCGACTCCGGGACGCTGTCGCCCCTGCTCAAGCGGTTGGAGGCGGCCGGACTGGTGGCGCGCGAGCGCAGCACCGAGGACGAGCGGTCGGTGCACGCGCGCCTCACCGCGGAGGGCGCCGCCCTGCGCGACCGCGCGGTGGAGGTGCCCCGGCGCATCGCGGCCGCGACCGGCTTCGACCTCGCCGAGATCCACGACCTCCACGCCCGCCTCGGGCGCCTCACCGCGGCCCTCGACGCCGCCGTCCCGCCGGAGTCCTGAGCGGCTCCGCGCCGACCGGCACCACCCGGGGTCTCACTCCTCGTCGGCCGCGTTCGCCCGGTTCTCGCGGGCCGTCATCTGGCCCTGCACGAAGGCGTCGGTGTGCGGCGCGTACGGGCCGCCGTGGTCGACGAGCAGCCCGGTGATCCGGCGCCACTCCGCCACCGTCGCGGCCGTCGCCTCGTCGGCCCGCTCCAGGTCGCCCGCCGCCTCCTCGGCGGCCTCCTGGGCGGCGGCCGTCTCGTGGTGCTTCATCCCGGTGGCCGTGCGCCGCACCCGGTCGCGAGCGGCGCGTTCCGCCCCGGAGGGCTCGTGGGGTTGTGTCGCCTCGTCCTCGGTCATGGCTCGTCCTCGTTCAGGGGGTCGCCGCCCCGCCGTCCCGCCCCCGCCTGGTCGCGGGCGCCCGGGCCTCTTCCCCGTATACCCCGGACCTGGGCGTTCACCGCGCGGCGCGCCCGTGCGGGCTGCCCGGCGCCTTGCCACACTGGGGCCAGGAGGTACGCGATGGACCCGGTTGCGGCGCTTGACCGGATCGCCTTCCTGCTGGAGCGCGCGCAGGCGCCCACGTACCGGGTGCGCGCGTTCCGGACGGCGGCGGCCACCCTCGTCCGCATGGGCGGGCCCGAGACCGCCGAGCGGGCCGCGGCCGGTTCCCTGGAGGCCGTCAAGGGCATCGGCCCCAAGACCGCCCAGGTCGTACGGGAGGCACTCGCCGGATCGGTGCCGGGCTACCTGCGGGCCCTGGAGGACGAGGCCGCCGCCCTCCCCGAGGGCCCCCCGCCCACGCCGGGGGCGCTCGCCCTGCGGGCGGCCCTGCGCGGGGACTGCCACATGCACTCGGACTGGTCCGACGGCGGCAGCCCGATCGAAGCGATGGGGCAGGCGGCGGCCTCGCTGGGCCACGCGTACGCCGTGCTCACCGACCACTCGCCGCGGCTCACCGTCGCCCGGGGCCTCTCCCCCGAGCGGCTGCGCGAGCAACTGGACGTGGTGGCCGCGCTCAACGGGCGATGGGCGCCGTTCAGGCTCCTGACGGGCATCGAGTGCGACATCCTCGACGACGGTTCGCTGGACCAGGAGCCGGAGCTGCTGGAGCGGCTGGACCTGGTCGTCGGCTCGGTGCACTCCAAGCTGCGCATGGAGTCGCCCGCGATGACCCGGCGTCTGCTGGCGGCCGTGCGCAACCCCCTGATGGACGTACTGGGCCACTGCACCGGGCGGCTCCTCACCGGGCGGACCCGGCCCGAGTCGCGGTTCGACGCGGAGCGGGTCTTCGCGGCGTGCGCCGAGGCGGGCACCGCCGTGGAGATCAACAGCCGGCCCGAGCGGCTGGACCCGCCGCGGCGGCTGCTGCGGCTCGCGGTGGCGGCCGGGACCTTCTTCGCGATCGACACCGACGCGCACGCCCCGGGCCAGCTGGACTGGCAGCTCCTCGGCTGCGAACGGGCCGCCGAGTGCGGGGTCCCCGCCGGCCGCGTCGTCAACACCTGGGAGGCGGACGGCCTCCTGGCCTGGACCCGCACCCGGCGCGCCCCCTGACGAAGCCCCCTACCCCCGCATCCGCACGACCAGCAGCACCGCGTCCGCCCCGGCCAGGGCCAGTACGGCCAGGAAGGGGAGCCGGCCGGCGGGGCGGCGGCAGACGAGCAGGGCCGTCGCCGCCGCCCCGCCCAGCAGGCCCCAGCCGTACGCCGCGATCCGCCCCGGCGGACCCGCCACCAGCACCGCCGTGGAGGCGAGGACGAGGAGCCCCGCGACGACGGCCGCCCGCCGCACACCGAGGCGTTGCGGCAGGCCGGTGATGCCGGTGGCGAGGTCGTCGTCGATGTCGGGCAGCACGTTCGCGAAGTGCGCGCCCGCGCCGAGCAGGGCGGCGCCGGCCGTGAGCCACACCGGCGGCCACGGCGCCCCGGGCAGGCCCAGCGTGACGACGGCGGGCAGCAGGCCGAAGGCCACCGCGTAAGGGAGCCAGGAGACGGCGGTGGCCTTCAGCCGGAGGTTGTACGCCCAGGCGGCGGCCACCGCGACCAGGTGGACGGCTCCGGCCGCCCGCCCGGCGGCCAGCGACAGCGGCACGCAGCACAGCAGCGCCACAGCCGCGGCGCCGGCCACGGCCCCCGGGGACACCGTGCCCGCGGCCAGGGGTTTGTCCCGGCGGCCCGCGGCGAGGTCGCGCCGGAGGTCCGCCCGGTCGTTGCACCAGCCCACGGAGAGCTGCCCGGCGGCCACGGCGGCCACCGTCAGGGCCGTTCCGGACGGACCGCGCCCCACCGCCACGGCCAGCGCGGCGGCGAGCAGGGTGACGGCCGCCGCCGGGACCGGGTGACAGGCCGCCGACAGGCCCAGAACCGAACGGAGGCGTCCGGCGGCCGACGGGGCCGCTGCGGCGGGGCGGGGGGATGCGAGGCGCGCGGGCACGACGCCACGGTAGACGGCGCCGCGCCCGGTCCGCCTCATTCATAACGAAATGTCAGTTCTTTTCTATGGTGAATCAATGACACGTGTCCTGGCAGTGAGCAGCGTGTTCCCTCCCCACCGCCACCCTCAGTCCGAGATCACGGCAGCGCTCGCCCGCTTCCTGCCGCCCGGCTCCGACACCGCCCTGCTGCACCGGGTCCACGCCTCGGCGCGGGTGGAGTCCCGCCACCTCGCGCTCCCGCTGGACCGGTACGGGCCCGGAAACGACTTCGGCACCACGAACGCCCTGTTCGTCGAGGCGGCTCTCGATCTCGGCGCCCGGGCCCTCGAACTCGCCCTGGCCGAGGCCGGCGTGACGGCCGACGCGGTCGACCTGATCATGTCGACCACCGTCACCGGGCTCGCCACCCCGTCCCTGGAGGCGCGGCTCGCCGGCCGGGCGGGGCTGCGCCCCGACGTGAAACGGGTGCCGCTCTTCGGGCTGGGCTGCGCGGCGGGCGCCGCCGGGCTCGGCCACGTCCACGACCACCTCACCGGACACCCGGAGCACGCCGCCGTGCTCCTGTCCACGGAACTGTGCTCGCTCACCGTCCAGTCCACCGACACCTCGACGGCGGCGCTGGTGGCCGGGGCCCTCTTCGGCGACGGCGCGGGGGCCCTGCTCGCCGTGGGCCGCGGCCATCCGCTGTACGCCACGGCCGCCGGGCCCACGGTGGTGGCCTCGCGCAGCCGCCTCTATCCCGGCACCGGACACCTCCTCGGCTGGGACATCGGCCACTGGGGTTTCCGGATGGTCCTCGGGCGCGAACTCCCCGATCTGGTACGGCTGCACGTCGCCGAGGAGGTCGAGGCCTTCCTCGCGGCGCACGACCTCAAGCCCGCCGACGTGGACGCCTGGATCTGCCATCCCGGCGGGCCCAGGCTGCTCGACGTCCTCGCGGACGCCCTGGCGCTTCCCGAGTCGGCCTTCGCCGCGAGCAGGCGCTCGCTGGCCGCGGTCGGCAATCTCTCCTCCGCCTCGGTCCTGCACATCCTGGGCTCCGTCCAGGAAGCCGGGCCGCCGCCGCCCGGATCGGTCGGGCTGATGCTCGCCTTCGGTCCGGGCTTCGCCTCCGAACTCGTCCTCTTGCGATGGTGACCCCGATGACCTGGTACCTGATCCTCATCGGCCTCGTCTGCGCCGAGCGGCTCGCCGAACTCGTCACGGCGCGCCGGCACACCGCGTGGAGCCTGGCGCGCGGCGGCGTCGAGCACGGCCGCGGCCACTACCCGGCGATGGTCGCCCTGCACACCGCACTGCTCGCGGGCTGCGTGGTGGAACCGCTGCTGTCCGGACGGCCGTTCGTCCCCGCGCTCGGCTGGCCGGCCCTGGCCCTGGCCCTCGCCGCCCAGGGCCTGCGCTGGTGGTGCATCCGCACCCTCGGACCGCGCTGGAACACCCGGGTCCTCGTCGTGCCCGGGCTGCCGCTGGTCGCCGGCGGACCGTACCGGTGGCTGCGCCATCCGAACTACGTCGCGGTGGTGGTGGAGGGGTTCGCGCTGCCGCTGGTGCACGGCGCCTGGCTGACCGCGCTCGGCTTCACCGTGCTCAACGCGCTCCTGCTGCGCGTAAGGATCCGCTGCGAGGACGACGCCCTCACCGGGGCGGCCCCGGCGCGGGCGGCGGCCCCGGCGGCGTCGGGCACCGTACGGTGATCGACCTGCTGATCGCGGGCGGCGGCCCGGCCGGGCTGGCCACCGCCATCCACGGCGCCCTCGCCGGCCTGGAGGTCGTCGTCGCGGAGCCGCGGCCGACCCCCATCGACAAGGCGTGCGGGGAGGGGCTGATGCCCGGCGCGGTCCGGCGCCTGAGGGAGCTGGGGGTGCCCCTGTCCGGCCAGCCGTTCCACGGCATCCGCTACGTGGACGGCGTGAGCGGCCGGCACGCCGAGGGGCTGTTCCACCGCGGCCCGGGCCTCGGCACCCGCCGGACCGCGCTCCAGCCCGCACTGGCCGAACGCGCCGCCGCCCTCGGGGTCCGGGTCGTCCCGCGCCGCGTGGACGGGGTGGTCCAGGAGGGCGACCGGGTCCACGCGGCGGGGCTCACCGCGCGCTACCTGGTGGCGGCCGACGGGCTGCACTCCCCCGTGCGGCGCGGACTGGGCCTGGCGGCCCCGCCGGTGCCCGGCCGCCCGGCCCGCTACGGGCTGCGCCGGCACTACGACGTCGCACCGTGGAGCGGGCTCGTCGAGGTGCACTGGGCGGACCGCTGCGAGGCGTACGTCACCCCGCTGGCGCCCGACCGGATCGGCGTCGCCCTGCTGACCTCGGAGCACGCCCCCTTCGACGTGCAGCTCGCCCGGTTCCCGCTGCTGGCGCGGCGGCTGTCCGGGGCCGGCGGAACGGCGGTGCGCGGGGCCGGGCCGCTGCGCCAGGGCGCGCGCGTACGGGTGGCCGGGCGGGTGCTGTTCGTGGGCGACGCGGCCGGGTACGTCGACGCGCTGACCGGGGAGGGCCTCACGCTGGCCGTGACCGCCGCCGGGGAACTGGTGCGCTGCGTACGCCAGGGGCGGCCGCAGGCGTACGAGCGGGCCTGGCGGGAGCTGTCGCGGAGCTACCGCACGCTGACCGCCTCCCTGCTCTGGGCCCGCCACCGGCCCCCCGTCGCCCGGCGGATCGTGCCGCTGGCCGCGCGGCTCCCGCGGGTGTTCACGGGGGCGGTGAACCTCCTGGCGTGACACGGCACCCCGCGCACGGGGCGCGGGGTGCCGGTGCCGTACCGGGGGTGCCGGCCGGTGCTAGGCCGAGCGCTCCTGACGGTTCCTCAGGGCCAGCCCGGCCAGCACCGCGCCGGCCGCGGCGCAGAACACCGCGATGACGCCCGCCCAGGCCAGCGAGCCGCCCACGGCCCCCGCCAGGGGGTCGTAGTGCGCGGCGCCGCCGAACACGTGCAGGGCGACGACGCCGAGGGCCGTGACCGCCCCCGCCCGCCAGACCAGCGGGGTGTCCCGGGCCGCGAGCACCCGTTCGTCGAACCGTTCGTCCGGACCCTCACGGCGGGCACCAAGTTCGTTCCGGCCTCTGCGGGATGGGGCCAGATCGACGCCTCGACCGTC
>NZ_JBEOXU010000115.1:0-21031 GCF_040296725.1 Streptomyces sp. NPDC002044 | reverse complement strand
GCCCACGCAGCCGGAACTGGTGTTGGCGCCCCCGGCCCGCCCCGCCCGCGTCCCCGGGGCGCCCGAACGTCCCCGTCCTCCCCACGGAAGTGAGACCGCCCCATGGCCACCAGCCCCCGGCCGACCGTCGACGTCGTCTACCACGACATCAGCGTCCGCACCCTGGAGGTGCTGCGGGTGCGCCGGGTGACGCCCCGCATGGTCCGCGTCACCCTCGGCGGGCCGGAACTCGCGGGCTTCGTCGACCGCTCTCCCGCCGACCACGTCAAGGTGTTCTTTCCCGATCCGGTGACGCGGGCTCTCGTCCTGCCGAGGGTGGCGGACGACGGCGACGGCCTGGAGTTCCCCACGCAGCCACCGTTCCCGGTGTCCCGGGACTACACCACCCGCCGGTACGACGCCGCGGCGGGGGAACTGGACCTGGACTTCGTCCTGCACGGCCGCGGGGTGGCCTCGCGGTGGGCGGAGGGGGCCGAGCCGGGGACGCGGCTCGGGGTGGCGGGGCCGCGCGGCTCGATCACGGTGCCGTGGGAGTTCGACTGGTACCTGTTCGCGGGGGACGAGACGGCCCTGCCGGCCATCGCCCGGATGCTGGAGGACCTGCCGGAGGGGGCGCCCGCCAAGGTCTTCCTCCTCGTCGACGACGCGGGCGAGGAGGAGGAGCTGCCGACGCGGGCCGACGCCGAGATCGTCTGGCTGCATCGCGGCGGACTCGCGCACGGCGAGGGCGACTTCCTGGAGCGGGCCGTACGGGGCGTGGAGTTCCTGCCGGGCCTGCCCTTCATCTGGGTCGCGGGCGAGGCCGGGGAGCTGAGGCCGGTCCGCCGCTACCTGCACCAAGAGTTGCGCCTGGACCGCGACTACACGGACGTGGACGGGTTCTGGAAGCGTGGTGCGGTCGATCTCGACCACCACGCGCCGCAGGACGAGGACGAGGCCGCGGAGGGCACCGAGGGGAACCCGCCTGCCGCGTAGTGACGTTCGGCATTTTATTAGGTTAGGCTTACCTAAGATTTTAGGGAGGGGGCGGCATGTCCGACCACAGTGTGCCCGGCAACCCCGGGAGCAGCGGCTTCACCGGGAAGGTCGCGCTCGTCACCGGCGCGGGCCAGGGCATCGGCGAGGCGGTCGTGCGCGCGTTGTTCCGCCTCGGCGCCACGGTGGCCGCGACCGACGTCTCGGCTCCGGCGGTGGCCGAACTGGCCGCGGAACTGGGCCCGTCGGCCGCGGGCCCCGCGGCCGACGGGGAGGCGGACCACGGCACCCGGGCCGGCACCGTCCGCGCCTACGGACTCGACGTCACCGACCGGATGGCCGTCGACCGGACCGTCGCGCTGGTCGAGCGGGAGCTCGGCCCCGTCGACATCCTGGTGAACGTGGCCGGGATCCTGCGCGCGGCCCCGGTCGCGGAACTGACCGACGAGGACTGGACGGCGACGTTCGGCGTCAACGCCCAGGGGGTCTTCTTCGTCTCCCGCGCGGTCGTTCCCGGCATGGCGGAGCGCGGCTCCGGCAGTGTGGTCACCGTCGCCTCGAACGCCGCCGGGATCCCGCGCGCCGGCATGGCCGCGTACGCCGCCTCCAAGGCCGCCGCCGTCATGTTCACCAAGTGTCTGGGCCTGGAGTACGCCCGCAGCGGGGTCCGCTGCAACGTCGTGGCGCCCGGTTCCACCCACACCCCGATGCAGTGGGGCCTGTGGACCGACCCGGACGCACCCGCCCGGGTCCTGGACGGCGATCTCGCGTCGTACCGCACGGGTATCCCGCTGGGCCGCATCGCCGACCCGGCCGACATCGCGGACGCCGTGGTCTTCCTCGCCTCGGAGCAGGCCCGCCACATCACCATGCAGGACCTCTACGTGGACGGCGGGGCCACGCTGCGCTGACCGCGCGGCAGCCCCCGTCCTCCCCGTCACGCCACCCGCGCCACGCACCCGCCCGCCATCCGCCATCCGCCATCCGCCATCCGCCATCCGCCATCCGCACCACCGCAGCCGGTCACCGCCCGGCCGCCCCCACCTGCCCCCACCTCTGAAGAGGAGTCACCGTGCCGACGGTCCACCAAGTCGCCACGTCCCCCGCACCGGCCGCTCCGGCGCACCCTTCCGTCGGCGCCGCCACCGCTCTGCTCGACGCGTACGGGACCGGAGCACGCTTCCTCGCGACCCCTTCCCGGACCCTGCTCGCCCACGGAGTGCGCCACGAGGTCCCGCACTCCGCCGAGCCCCTGTCGGAACGCGTCGCCGAGGTACTGGCCGAGGCCCGCCGGTCCGGGCACCCGTGGCCCATGGTGATCGGTGCGATCCCCTTCGACCCGGACGCCCCGGCCGCCCTCGTCGTTCCGGAGACGCTGCGCAGCGGCCCGCCGCTCGCCTCCGACCCGCTGATCGGACTGCCCTCGGCCGGTCCCGCGCCCGCCGACTGGTCCATCACCCCGGTCCCCGAGCCCGACGTCTACGGCAAGGGCGTGGCCTCGGCCGTGGACCGCATGTGGAAGGGCGAGTTCAACAAGGTCGTCCTGGCGCGCTCGCTGGAGCTCGTCTCCGACAGACCGCTGGACATACCGGCCATGCTCCAGCGCCTCGCCCGGCGCGACCCGTCCGGCTACACCTTCGCGCTCCCCACCGCCCCCGGCCGCGACCTGCTCGGCGCCAGCCCCGAACTGCTGCTCTCCCGCCGGGGCGACCGGCTGACATCCAACCCGCTCGCCGGCTCGACCCCGCGCAGCGCGGACCTCGCCGAGGACGTGCGCAGGGCGGCCGCCCTGCTCCAGTCCGCCAAGGACCTGCACGAACACGCCGTCGTCGTCGACGCGGTGCACCAGGCGATGGCCCCGTACTGCTCCTCCCTGGAGGTGCCGGAGCGCCCGACCCTGCTGCGCACGGCCACGATGTGGCACCTGTCGACGACCGTGACCGGCGTGCTCACCCGGCCCGACGTCTCGGCGCTGGAGATCGCCTCCAGCCTGCACCCGACCCCGGCCGTCTGCGGCAGCCCGACCGACGTGGCGCGGCGGGTCATCCGCGAGACCGAGCCCTTCGACCGCGGCTTCTTCACCGGCATGATCGGCTGGGAGGACGCCACCGGCGACGGCGAGTGGGTCGTCACCATCCGCTGCGCCGAGGCCGAGGAGAACCGGCTGCGCCTGTACGCCGGGGCGGGCATCGTCTCCGCGTCCGAGCCCGAGGCGGAGACCGCGGAGACCGCCGCGAAGTTCCGTACCTTCCTGCAGGCCGTCGGAGCCCGGCTGTGAGCGTTCCCGCACCCGCCTGGCTGCCCTGGCCCGCCGAGTTCGCCGAGCGCTACCGCGCGGCCGGCTGGTGGCGCGGCGAGACCTTCGGCTCCGTGCTCCGGGACCGGGCCTCGGCCCACCCGGACCGGATCGCCCTCGTCGACCCGGCCGGCGGCCCGGACGGCGGGCGCCGCACCTGGACCTACGCCGAGCTCGACGCGCGGGCCGACCGGATGGCCGCCGGTCTCACGGCCCGCGGCATCGGCGCCGGTGACACGGTCGTCGTCCAGCTCCCGAACACGGCCGAGTTCTTCGAGGTCGTCTTCGCCCTGTTCCGGATCGGCGCTCTGCCGGTCTTCGCGCTGCCCGCGCACCGCCGGACCGAGATCGCGTACTTCTGCTCCTTCACCGGGGCGGTCGCCTACGTGATCCCCTCGGTCCACGGCGGCTTCGACCACCGCGGGCTGGCCTCGCAGGTGCGCGCCGAAGTGCCGGGCCTGCGCGAGGTGTTCGTCGCGGACGGCGACCCGGGGGACTTCACCGCCCTGTCCGAGGTCCCGCTCGACGTGCCCGCGGGCGGCCTGCCCGCCGGGCCCGCCCCCGAGGACCTGGCCTTCCTCCAGCTCTCCGGCGGCAGCACCGGCGTCCCCAAGCTGATCCCCCGCACCCACGACGACTACATCTACTCGCTGTGGGGCTCGAACGAGATCTGCGGGGTGGACGCGGACTCCGTCTACCTGGTGGCCCTGCCCGCAGCCCACAACTTCCCGCTGTCCTCGCCCGGTTCACTGGGCGTCCTGTACGCGGGCGGCCGGGTCGTGCTGTGCCCGCGGCCGGTTCCCGACGCCGCCTTCCCGCTGATCGAGTCCGAGGGCGTGACGATCACCGGTCTGGTCCCGCCGCTGGCCCTGCTGTGGACGGAGGCGGCCGCGCACACCGACCGCGACCTGAGCAGCCTGGACGTCCTGCTCGTGGGCGGCGCCAAGTTCAGCGAGGAGGCCGCCCGCCGGGTCCGGCCCGGCCTGGGATGCACGCTCCAGCAGGTGTTCGGGATGGCGGAGGGGCTGGTGAACTACACCCGTCTCGACGACCCCGAGGAGACGATCGTCACCACCCAGGGACGGCCGATCTCCGCCGGTGACGAGATCCGGGTCGTGGACGACGAGGACCGCGAGGTCCCCGCCGGCGAGCCGGGCCACCTGCTGACCCGCGGCCCGTACACCATCCGCGGGTACTGGAACGCCCCCGAGCACAACGCCCGTTCGTTCACCCCGGACGGC
The DNA here is from genome assembly GCF_040296725.1 of Streptomyces sp. NPDC002044. Classification (NCBI taxonomy): domain Bacteria; kingdom Bacillati; phylum Actinomycetota; class Actinomycetes; order Kitasatosporales; family Streptomycetaceae; genus Streptomyces; species Streptomyces sp. NPDC002044. Next base: position 16,519 of record NZ_JBEOXU010000115.1, on the reverse strand, counting down.
TTCTACCGCACCGGTGACATCGTCCGCGTGACGCCCACCGGGCACCTCGTGGTCGAGGGGCGCGCCAAGGACCAGATCAACCGGGGCGGCGAGAAGATCGCGGCGGAGGAGGTGGAGAACCACATCCTGGCGCACCCGTCCGTTCACGACGCGAACGTGATCGGCGAGCCCGACGCCTACCTCGGCGAGCGCACCTGCGCGTACGTGATCCTGCGCGAGGGCGCCGAACCGCTGCGGCCCGCGGCGGTGAAGAAGTTCGTGCGCGAGCGCGGCCTGGCCGCGTACAAGGTGCCCGACCGGGTCGAGTTCGTCGGCGTGTTCCCCAAGACGGGTGTGGGGAAGGTATCCAAACGGGACCTGCGCGCGGCCGACCCGCTGCCGCTCCCCCGGCCCGCCGGCTCCGTACCCGTCCCCGCCCCGCTCCCCCCGCACTGAACGGAAGCACCCATGGCCCTGCCCGCCATCGCCCCCTACCCGCTGCCGACCGCCGACGAGCTGCCCGCCAACCGCGTCGGCTGGACGGTGGACCCGGACCGCGCGCTACTGCTCGTCCACGACCTGCAGAACTACTTCCTGTCGGCCTTCGAGGACGGCGCCCAGCCCGTCACCGGGATGCTCCAGCAGGTGGCCCGGCTGAAGAAGGAGGCGGGGCGGGCCGGCGTGCCGGTCTTCTACACCGCGCAGCCGGGCGGCCAGAGCGCGGCCGAGCGGGGCCTCCAGCAGGACTTCTGGGGGCCCGGCCTGCCGGACGATCCCCAGGCCGCCGCCATCGCCCCCTCGGTGGCGCCCGGTCCGGACGACACGGTCCTGACCAAGTGGAAGTACAGCGCCTTCGTACGGACCGACCTCGCGGAGCGGATGCGCGAGATGGGCCGCGACCAGCTGGTGATCACCGGGGTGTACGCGCACATCGGTGTCCTGATGACCGCCTGCGACGCGTGGATGCGGGACATCCAGGCGTTCCTGGTCGCGGACGCCGTCGCCGACTTCTCCGCCCGGGAGCACCGGATGGCCCTGGAGTGGGCCGCGGGCCGCTGCGCCGTGGTCACCACGGCCGACCGGGTATGCGCGTCGCTGTGAGACAGGCCCCGCCCCGGGCCCGGTCACGGGCGGGGGCGCGGGTGCCTGACGTACCGGAGGCGCGGCGGCACGTGCCGCCCGTGGCGCCCGTACCGCCTGTACCGCCCGTCCACCCCGTGCCACTGCCGGTGCCGCTGCCCGGGCAGACCCGGGTGTGGCCCGTGCCGGTGGCCGAGAACACGGCGGCGGCCACCGCCCGCCGGGGCGGGCTGGACGGCGCCCGCCTGCCCTGCGTGGGCACGGCCGCGGAACCGGCGCGGCACCCCGAACACCAGGTGTACGAGCTGCCCGCACCACCGGGCCGGGTCGCGGCCCTGGCCCTGGCCTGGCCCCGGCTCTGACCCTCTGGACCGGCTGACGGTCCTCCCCCACGTCCAACCCCCACGTCCCCGCCCCCACCCGACCCGAAGGAACTCCCTCATGACGGAACGTCTGAACAATGCCCGGCCCTACGCCCTGGGCCTCTTCCGCATCGTCACCGGACTCCTCTTCGCCTGCCACGGCGCCGCCTCGCTCTTCGGCGTCCTCGGCGGCGCGCACGGCGGCGGTACGGTTCCCGTGGGCGCGTGGCCGGGCTGGTACGCGGCGGTGATCCAGCTCGTGGGCGGCGCCCTGATCCTGCTGGGCGCCGGTACGCGCAGCGCCGCGTTCGTCGCCTCCGGCTCGATGGCGTACGCCTACTTCACGGCCCACCAGGCGGACGCCCTCTGGCCCCTCCAGAACGGCGGCGAGTCCTCCGCGATGTACTGCTGGGCGTTCCTGCTGCTCGTCTTCACCGGCCCGGGCGCCTTCGCCCTGGAGGGCCTGCTGCCCGCCCGCGGCAGCCGCGCCGCGGAGCCCGAGCAGCGGCCGCGGACGGCCGCGGCCGCCTAGGCTGTCGTCGGACTCGTTCCTGCCCCGTGCCCGGCTTCCCCGGGCACGGGGCACATCCGTGCCCGGCCTCAGGCCGAGCGCGCCAGGGAGTTCTTCATGTACGCGCCGGGCGTCTGCCCGAAGTGGCGGCGGAAGGCGAGTATGTAGCCGTTGGTGCTGACGAAGCCGACCCGGGCGGCGACCGTGCTGACCAAGTGGCCCTGTTCCAGCAGGCACAGCGAGTGGTTGAGCCGGAGCCGGGTGCGCCACTCGGAGAAGGCCATGCCGGTTTCGGTGCGGAAGGCCCGGCGCAGGCTGGTCGAACTCGTGTAGAGGTTCTCCGCCCACTCCGTCGCGGTGCGGGGGTCGCTCGGCGTCCGGGCGAGTTCCCGGGCCACCGCGCCGGCGGTGTGGCTCGTGGGCTGGGGCAGCGGCAGGCAGTTGCGGTGTCCGGCGCACAGCGCGGCGAAGACCCGCGGGTCGTCGTCCTCGGCTCGGGTGCTGCGCATCCGGCCGAGGACCAGCCGGCGCTGTGAGCCGGTGATGTTGATCGTGGTGACGTCCTCGTAGGGCAGCGCGAAGAGTTCGGCGTCGAACGCCTCGGCCGCGATGACGGAATCGGCTCCGAACCGGGCGCTGTGCGGGACTCCGGCCGGGATCCACAGGGCGACCGAGGCGGACAGCTCGTAGTCCCGTCCCCGGGCGGTGACCACGATCCCGCCGACCGGCACGTGGAGGAACTGGTGGAAGTCGTGCACGTGCGGGGGGTGTCCCGTCGCGGAGACGAACTCGTCGTCGGGCCGGACCTCCTGGCCCGTCCCGGCCTCCTCGTCACGCACGCTCCGCAGGCCCGTCTCGGCCACAACATCCTCCCGATACCGCCGGAGCCGATGGGTTGGCCCCTGGTTGTGAGCGGTTCGACTCCGGCATTGGACCGAACCCGCTTTGGTTAGGCTAGCCTAACTTTTAGCTTGTACAGGTGAGGAGCAACCGAAGACCCATGAAGCAATCCGCTTCGCCGACCGCACCACCCGCGCCGCCGCCCGCCAGGACCCGGTCCTCGCGCGCGGCGACGGTCCTGGTGCTCGCCGGCCTGATCGTGGCAGCCGTGACCGTGGCGAGCATCGGCCTGGGCGCGCGGGACATATCCCCGCTGGAGATCGTCCGGATCGTCCTGCACCCCGGCGCGGAGGGCTACAACAGCGACGTCCTGTGGACCGAGCGGATCCCCCGCACCTTCCTCGGCCTCGCGGTCGGCGCCGCCCTCGGCGCCTCCGGGCTGATGATGCAGGCGCTGACGATGAACCCGCTCTCCGACCCGGGCATCCTGGGCGTGGAGCAGGGGGCGGCGATGTTCGTCGTACTCGGCATCCTCTTCCTGGACATATCCGGCGTCCAGGGCTACTTCTGGATGGCGCTGACGGGCGCGGCGGTCAGCGCGGCCCTCGTCTACCTGATCGGCACCCGCACCAACGCGGGCAGTTCCACGATCGGACTCGTCCTCGCGGGCGTCGCCATGGCCGCGGTGATGTCCTCGGTCATCACCCTGCTCGTGGTCCGCGACGAGGCCGCGTACGCCAGCCTCCGCTTCTGGTCCGTCGGCCAGCTCACCGGCCGCGGCCAGTTCCTCGGCCAGATCGCCCCGTTCGCGGTCGTCGGCCTCCTGCTGGCGCTGCCGTTCGGGCGCACCCTGAACGTACTGAGCCTCGGCGACGAGACCGCCCGCGGGCTCGGCGTCCGTGTGGAGCGGGCCCGGCTGGCGAGCGCGGCCGTGGCGGTACTCCTGTGCGCCGCGGCCACGGCGGCCGTGGGACCGGTGGCGTTCGTCGGGCTGGTCGCGGCGCACTGCGCCCGGATGGTCGTCGGCGCCGACCACCGCCGGTCGCTCCCCCTGTCCATGGCCTGCGGCGCCGTCCTGCTCGTCGGGGCCGACACCGCCGGACGGCTGGTGATCGACCACGGGGAGATCCAGGTGTCCGTGATGACCGCCCTCGTGGGCACCCCCTTCTTCGTGTGGCTCGCACGCCGCCGCGACCTGGTCAGGATGTGAGTGACGTGTCGCAGACCCGAGAAGAGCGGACCCGGGAAGAGCGGACCCGGGAAGAGCGGACCCGCGAGGAGAAGGACGGTCCCGGACGGGGCCGCGCCGTACCCCTCCCCACCGCCCGGCGCGTGTCCGGCGACGCGGCGACCGCGCTCCGGACCGCCACGGCGGCCCGGCTGCGCCGCGCCCACCGGGCCAAGCACCGCCGCGCCGCCACCGTCACCGGCGCACTCCTCCTGGTCCTGCTCGCCCTCCTCGTCGCCTCCGTGCTCCTCGGCGGGGTCAAGCGGATACCGGCGGGCGACATCCTGCCCGCGGCGTTCGGCCTGCGCACGGGCCTCGCCGACTACGTGATCTTCCGGATCCGGATGCCGCGTGCCCTGGCGGCGCTGCTCGCCGGAGCCCTCTTCGGGCTGTCCGGTGCGCTGTACCAGCGGCTCATCCGCAACCCGTTGGCCACCCCCGACATCGTCGGCATCTCCGCGGGCGCGGGAGCCGGCGCCACCACCATGCTGCTGTTCGCCCCCGCGGTCCCCTTCGGGGTGCCGCTGGCCGCGATCGGCGGGGCGTTCGCCCTGGTGGCCGTGGTGCTCGCGCTGAGCCGGCGCCGCGGGCGGGTGGACACGTACCGTCTGGTCCTCGTGGGCATCGGCATGAGCGCCGTGTGCACCGCCTACGTGAACTACCTGTTCACCGTCGCCGGCCAGCACGGCATCACCCAGGTGATGCGCTGGCTGATCGGCAGCGTCAACGACGCCACCTGGGACGGGGTGTCCACCCTGGCGGGCGCCCTCGTCGTGTGCGGGATCTGTACGGTGCTCCTGGACCGCGCCCTGGGGAGCATGGCCCTCGGCGACCAGCTCGCCCTGGGACTCGGCACCCGCGTGGGCGCCGCCCGTACCGCGACCCTGCTGCTCGGGGCCGGAGCCGCGGCGCTGGCCACCAGCGTCACCGGCCCGATCGGGTTCGTCTCGCTGATCAGCGGGCCGATCGCGGTCCGGCTGGTCGGCGCCGACCGCTCCGTCGCCCTCGCCGTGCCGATCGGCGCGGTCATCGTCCTGGGCGCCGATGTCCTCGCGCAGCACGGCCCCTTGATCAGCCCGGTGCCGACGGGCGTCCTCACGGCGCTGCTGGGCGCCCCCTACTTCGTCTGGCTGATCCTCCGGCGCAGGCAAGGAGCCACCGCATGAGCGCACGTCCCGTACTCGCCACCCCGGCCACCGGGGCGGGTGCCGGTCCGGCCACCGGTCCGGACGCCGGAACCGGCACCGACGCCGGCTTCCGGCTCGAAGCCCGCGGCATCACCGCCGGTTACGACCGCAAGCCCATCATCGAGGGCCTGTCCCTCGGGATCGAGCCCGGGCGGATCACCGCGCTGGTCGGTCCGAACGCCTGCGGCAAGTCCACCCTCCTGAAGTCGGTGGCCCGCCTGCTGCCCGTCGCGGCCGGTTCGGTCCTCCTAGAGGGCCAGGACATCCACGCCCTGCCCACCCGCGAGGTGGCCCGCCGCCTCGGCATCCTGCCGCAGTCGCCGATCGCCCCCGAGTCCATCACCGTCGGGGACCTCGTCTGGCGCGGCCGCCATCCGCACCGCCAGTTCGGACAGCGGCGCACCGCCGCCGACGACGAGGTCATCGCGGACGCGCTGACGGCGACCGGCACGGCCGAGCTGATCGACCGTCCGGTCGACCAGCTCTCCGGCGGCCAGCGCCAACGCGTGTGGATCGCCCTCGCGCTCGCCCAGGACACCCCGACCCTGCTCCTGGACGAGCCGACCACCTACCTGGACATCGCGCACCAGATCGAGGTCATGGACCTCCTCGCCGACCTCAACGAGCAGTTCGGCAAGACGATCGTGCTGGTGTCCCACGACCTCAACCAGGCAGCCCTGTACGCCTCGACCATCGTCGCCATGCGCGACGGGCGGATCGTGTGCCAGGGCACCCCCGAAGAGGTCCTCACCGAGCGGACCGTGGCCGAGGTCTTCGGCCTGGACTGTCTCGTCGTCCCCCATCCCCGCTCCCACCGGCCCCAGATCTTCCCCCTGGGCCGTCGTACCCCCGCATAGGAGAGAACCACCATGTCCGTCCCGATCAGACAGCGCCGCCGCCCGGCCCGTGCCCTCGCCGCCGCCGTCGCGGCCGCCGCCTGCCTCGGCCTGCTCACCTCGTGCGGCGACGACGCCACCGCGACGAAGGACAAGCCGGCCGCCGCCGGCGCGTCCACCGGCTTCCCCGTCTCGCTCACCAACGCGTGGGGCACGACCGAGGTCAAGAAGAAGCCGGTGAAGGTCGCGACCGTCTCCGACGGCGACACCGCCATCGCGCTGGCCCTCGGCATCGTCCCGGTCATCACCCCGGACGTCGAGGACGGCAGCCCGGTCCCCGAGTACAAGCAGCGCGCCCTCGACAAGCTCGGCGGGGCCAAGCTGAAGACGTACGACGACACCGACGGCACCGCCTACGAGGCCATCGCCGCCGAGGCTCCCGACGTCATCCTCGGCATGAACACCTGGGAGATGGACGCCGACTACGCGAAGCTCCAGCCGATCGCGCCGGTCGTCACCTTCACCGACAAGGCCCACGCCGACACCCTCACCTGGCAGGACCGGCTGAAGACGGCCGCGAAGGCCCTCGGTCTGAGCGCCAAGGCGGACGAGGTGATCGCCGCGAACGAGAAGGCCACCACCGACGCCGCGGCCGCGCACCCCGAGTTCAAGGGCAAGACGTACACCTACACGGTGGTCCACCCGGAGCAGGTCAGCTTCATGTCCTACGCCGACCAGGACCCGGGCGTCTTCGAGAAGCTCGGCTTCGCCAAGACCGACAAGGCGAAGAACTACGCGCCGGACAAGAACGGCGTCAGCCTGGAGAACCTCGACCAGCTCGACGCCGACGTCCTCCTCGTGACCTACCCCTTCGGTGACCGCGGTGTGATCAGCGCGAAGGACCTGGAGTCCAACAAGCTGTTCCAGTCGCTCAACTCGGTGAAGGGCAAGCACTTCACGGTGATCCCCTCGGACAACTCGCTGTCCTCCGCCATCGCCTACCCGGACCCGCTGAGCGCCTCGTGGGTCGTCGAGCAGCTCACCCCGCTGCTCGCCAAGGCCGTCGCCGGCCAGTAGGTCCGCCGCCGCCCCGCGCACCGGACGGGCCCGCCTCCCCCGGGAGGCGGGCCCGTCCGCGCGTCCGGCGTCCGGATTGCGCGCGCGGTGGCAGCGTCGTGGCCCGCGGGTTGGATGCGGCGCCCGTCCGGGAACGTAGCGTGGCCGTACCCGCGGATGTACCGGTCGGGCGTGAAGGAGCAGTCAGATGTCCACCCGCAGTCCCCGCTCGGTCGTCACCTTCCCCATCGTGCTCAGGGAGCTGACGGTGTTGCGCGTCTCGGACGTCACGCCGGGGATGCGGCGGGTGACGCTCGGCGGGCCGCAGCTCCACGCCTTCGAGAACGCCGGCCTGTCCCTCCCGGAACTGCGCACCGAGGGCTTCGACGACCACGTGAAGTTCTTCTTCGCCGAGGAGGGCAGGGACCCGGTCCTGCCCCGGCAGAACGTGAGCAGCCTGGACTGGCCCGCGGACGGCCGGCCGATCTCCAAGGACTACACGCCGGTACGGTTCGACCCGGTGGCCGGGGAGATCGACTTCGACTTCGTGCGGCACGACGGCGGGATCGCCTCGTCCTGGGCGCAGGAGGCCGCTCCGGGCCGGGTGACCTGGATCGCCGGGCCGAAGATGTCGCACAGCCACCCCGAGGGCGCGGACTGGCTGCTGGTCATCGGTGACGAGACGGCCCTCCCGGCGATCGGCCGGTGGCTCGCGGAGATGCCGGCCGGCACCCGGGCCCGGGTGTTCGTCGAGGTCGGCGAGGACAGCCACCGCCAGGACCTGCCGACGAAGGCCGACGCCGAGGTCACCTGGCTGGTGCGCCACGGCGCTCCGGCGGGCCGCAGCGACCTGCTGGAGCGGGCGGTACGGGACATGGAGTGGCTGCCGGGCACGGTCTTCGTGTGGGCGGCCGGCGAGGCCGTCACGCTGAAGGGCATCCGGAGGCACCTGTCCGTGGAGCGCGGTGTGCCGCGCGACCAGACGCACATCACCGGCTACTGGAGGCGTGCCGAGATCGCGCCGGGCCTCTCCGCGCCCGCCGACCCGGACGCCCTGGAGGGCGAGGACGCGCACGAGCGGCTGCACGAGCTCACCGATCTGGCCCCCGGGCTGGCCATCCGCGTCGCCGTCACCCTCGGCCTGGTCGACCTCGTCTACCAGGGCGTGCGGGACCTCGCGGAGCTGGCGCGGCGCAGCGGCACGGACGCCCGTACGCTCGGCGCGCTGCTGAAGTACCTCGTGGAGATCGAGGTGTTCGGCCTGGCGGACGACGGCTACCGGCTGACCCCGGTGGGCGAGGAGCTGGTCGAGGACGACCACTCGTCGCAGGAGTACGACCTGCGCGGCGCGCAGGCCGCCTTCGACCTGTCGCTGGCGGGCCTCGCCGAGCGGCTCCGCTCGGGCCGCAACGGCTGCCGGACCGCGTCCGGCGAGACGCTGGCCGACGCGCTGCGCACCGATGTCCGGCTGGGCGGATCCGCCCGTACGGCGATCGAGGACGAGGCGCGCTGGGTGGCCCCGGGCGTGGCCGGCGCCTACGACTGGTCGGCGGTGGAGGTGCTCGGCGCGACGGGCAGCGGCGCCGGGACCGTGGTCAACGCCCTCGTCAAGGAGTTCCCGGCGCTGCGGGTGCGGATCGCCGCGCTGCCGTCGGTGCTGGGCGTGCTCGGCGGGGAGATCCTCGACCCGGAGGTGCTGCCCCGGGTGGAGCTCGTACCGCAGTCCCACCCGCTGCCCTCGGGCGCGGGAACGCTGCTGCTGTGCCGGCTGCTGGAGTGGCTGGCGGACGAGGACGCGGTGCTGACCCTGTCGGAGGCCGCGGCGTCCCTTCCGGCGGGCGGGGCGCTCGTGCTGGTGGAGCAGGTGGAGGCCGCCGACCCGGACGACATCGACGCGGTGCTCCAGCACCTGCGGCTGACGGCGGCCTTCGGCTCCGGGCTGCGCTCGGCGCAGGACGTGACCGGCCTGGCCGAACGGGCCGGACTGGAGGTCCGCGACTGCCGCGACATCGGCTGGGACCACCGCCTGTGGGTGCTCACCGCCCCGTCGGCCTGAGCGTTCGCCGGCCCCTGGGGCCGGCACCTCCGGGGCGCGGGGGTTGTCCGCGCCCCCTCGGGGCCCGCGTGCCGGGCGCCGCGACCCGGTGGACCCTTCCGGTCGCGGCGCTGGACGACACCCCCTAGCGGGCGGAACCGATCCCGTCGGCGGCCCGGCGGGAGTCCGCGACCGGGGCGCGGCCCCGGCCGACGATCGACTCGAGGATCTCGCCGACCCTGACGGCCGTGTTCGACAGCAGGGAGGACGTGATGCCGTGCGTGTGCTCGGTGCCGCCCTGGAGGTAGACGCCGCAGCGCAGTTCGGGATCGCTCTCGACGCGGTAGTCGCGCTCGACGCGGACGCGCCCCTGCCCGTCTCGGTGGCAGAGGCCCTCGACCTCGCCGAGGAGGCCGAGGGAGTCGGCGGAGCGGTATCCGGTCGCGTAGACCAGCACGTCCGCCTCCAGCGGCTCCTTCTCCCCCGTGACGAGCGACTCGACCGTGGTGAGCACCTTGGAGGGGGTCTCCAGCACCTCCGTGAGCCGGGACACCCGGAGGAAGCGCAGCCGCTCGGTACCGAGCACCTTCTCCCGGTACTCCCGACGGTAGAGGTCGTCGATCAGGTCGATGTCCACCACGGAGTAGTTGGTGTTGGCGTGGTATTCGACCAGCTTGCGCTTGATGTCCTCCGGGGCCGTGAAGTAGGCGTCGACGGCGGAGGGGTCGAAGATCCGGTTGGCGAAGCCGCTGTCGTCGGCGGGGCTGTAGCCGTAGCGGGAGAAGACGGCGCAGACCTCGGCCCCGGGGAAGGTGCGGTGCAGGAAGGCCACGTTCTCCGCGGCGCTCTGGCCCGCGCCGACGACGATGAACCGGGACGGGTCGGTGCCCTGGAGCGCTTCCACCCGCGTCAGCAGCTCCGACGTGTGCCAGATCCGATCGGTTCGGTCGACCCCGTCCGGCATCCGCGGCCGCAGGCCGGTGCCGATGACCAGGTTGCGGGCCCGGTGGGTGACGAGTTCCGCACCGGAACGGGCCGTCACGTCCACGTACTCGATGACGCCCTCGCGCACGACGGGCCGCACGGCGACCACTTCGTGACCGTAGGACACCATGTCGTCGACCTTGGCCGCGGCCCACTCGAAGTAGTCGTGGAACTCCACCCGCAGCGGGAACAGGTTCTTGTGGTTGACGAAGTCGATCAGCCGGCCCTTGCTCTGCAGGTAGCAGAGGAAGCTGTACTCGCTCGACGGATTCCGCAGCGTCACCAGGTCCTTCAGGAACGAGACCTGCATCGTGGCGTCGTCGATCAGCATGCCCCGGTGCCAGCCGAACCGCGGCTGCCGCTCGAAGAAGTGGGCGGTGATCGCCTCCTGTCGTCCGACGCCTGCGTTGTACTCGCCGAGTGCGATCGCCATCGCCACGTTCGAGGGCCCGAAGCCGATGCCGATGAGGTCGTGGATCACTGGCGCGTCGTCAGGAAGATCCTGTGACATGTCACTCCCAATCCTGCGGGGGCAGCCGATTGCCGTGCGTGGGGGAGCCGAGAGCAGGGCACGCCGAAGGAGCGACACCCGGGCGAACTTAGGGAAGGCTAACCTGATCCCCCATGCCTGTCGATGGGCACAACGAATCCACCGCTCCCGAAACGCGTCGAACTCGTCCTGGGAATCCTCCCGTTGGGCTGCGGGCCCCTGGGGCGAGCCTCCTCGTCACAGTGGCGGAGATCACCGGATTCCCGCCACCGCGCTGCCCTATGATTCAGCTGCTCCGGGCAGCGCCCCGGAGCGCGTACCGAACGCGTCCGCGTCCGGGGGAAGCCGGTGAGACTCCGGCGCTGACCTGCAACCGTGTGCGGCCCCGTTGCCGTGAGTCGGAAAACCCGCGCGTCACGTGCACCGCTTCGCCCCGTCATGGTCTACGGCGTGGAGCCCCGGGCCAACGCCGTGCCGCCCTCCCCCGCCCGCTTCCCGCAGGCGGTTCACGGGAGACGTCCGCGCGCGGGCGGGCCGGGGTCCCCGCGCCCGGACCCCGGTTCGCACCAGGAAGGCGCTCCCATGCGCAACGTCACCATCCACCGCGCCGTGATCACCGCGGCGGCCCTCGGGCTCGCCCTCGGTACCGCTCCGGCCGTCGCCCAGGCCAAGGCGACGCCGAACACCAACGCACCCGTCAAGGTGTCCCTCTCCGTCCAGGGACCGAACGGCCTGCTCTTCAAGGGCAAGATCAAGACGAAGGGTCACGACGTCACCACCGCCACGGGCGGCACCCACACCTGCGACGGGACCAACGGCGGCGCCAACCCGACCGCCGTGCCCACTGCGACCGCGGCGCTCGACGACGCCGCCCGCAAGCGGCACTTCACCTGGGACGGCACCTGGTACGCGTCGTTCGACGACTTCTCCGTCGACACCATCAAGCAGGTCAGCGGCGGGGGCGTCGCCTACTGGAACATATCCGTCAACGGCACCCCGACCCCGGTGGGCGGCTGCCAGTTCAAGCTGAAGGCCGGCGACAAGGTCGCCTTCACCTGGACGTCCTTCTAGCCGTGCCCCGGTGCGGGCCCGCGCGCCGCGGGCCCGCACCGGTCAGGGATCAGACGCCCCAGCGCAGGGCGATGGTGTCGCCCACGTTGATGACCTTGCCGCGATCGGCGCCGGCGAAGGCCGAACCGTCGACGCCGACCTTCCAGGTGCCGGCTCCGCTGTTCGCCTTGCCGTTGACGCTGGTGATGGTGCCCGTGGCACCCGAGGACGGGGTCACCGCTGTCACGCAGCCGGCCGGGGTCGCCGCCGACGTCGCCGCCGCGAGGACGGCGCCGAGGGTGGTCGTGGTGCCGGTCGGCGTGAGGGCGACCGAGCAGACCTTCAGGCCGCCCGCGCCGTCGTCGACGGTCAGCGCCAGCCTGGTGGCCGTACCGGCCGTGAACGTCGACTGCGCGACCCACTTCGGGGCGCCCGCCGTCACCGGCGTGGGGGGCGCGGCCGTGAACCCGCCGCCGGCGACGGCGCGCAGGCCGTCGACGGAGGCGTACGCCTGCGGCGAGGTGTCGCTCGGCAGGTACTTGAAGCCACCGCCCGGGTTGAACTGCTGGGCGATCAGGAAGTCGACCGGGGTCTTGCCCGTCGAGGTGAGGAAGTCGCCGGTCTGCGGGTTGATGCCGCAGGCGCCCAGGCCGGACACGGCCCAGCCGTTGGAGTTGGTGTTGATGCCGTACAGGGAATCGAAAGCACCGGAGGAGCTGACGAGCTTCGACTTCAGGAAGTTCTTGGCCTGGACGACGTCCGCGTCGGTGTTCGGGACGCCCGCGACACACAGGGCCGCCATCGAGGCGCCCGTCATGTCGATGTCGCTCGCGGCCGCGAGCTGCGCCGGGTTGCCCTCGGCCTTGCTGAAGGTCCAGCCGCCGTCGTTGTGCTGGTTGGCCCGGATCCGGGTGATCATCGAGTCGAGCAGGGACTGCGGCACGCGCTGACCGCCCGCCTGCGTTCTGGCGCCGGCCAGGGAGAGCGCCGCGAAGACGGTCCCGTTGTAGTTCGACGACGATCCGAAGTAACCGGCCTCCGCCGTCTGCCAGTAGCCGTAGACGTTCGCGATGAGGTTGCGCGAGGCGGAGACGCGCGCCGGGTCGATGCCCGCGGCGTACGCGTTGAGCGCGCCGCGCTCGTAGTCGGTGACGACCGGCGAACCGGACGGCCAGCCGGCCGTGGAGAGCAGGTTGCGGTAGACGGTGCGGGCGTTCTTCGTCACGTCACCGCCCGGTGTGACGTCCACGGCCGCCGTGCCCGCCGCCGCGAAGGCGCTGAACGCCCACTCGTTGGAGAGACCGGAGCCGGCGTACGAACCGTCGGCGGCCTGCAGGGACTTGAGGTAGGCGACGCCGTTCGTCTTGGACGTGGCGATCTGGGCCGGTGTCGAGGTCGCGGCGGCGGGCAGCACCGTCAGGGCGAAGGCCCCGAGGGCGGCGGGCACCGCGAGCGCGACGCGGCGGGAAGACGTGGGACGGGACATGGCCTGCTCCTGAGATGAGGGACGCCGGCCGGACACACCTCTGCGCGGCCTGGGCAGGCCGGAGGCGGTGGCCGCCGTCCGATCGCGTGGTACGGCTTCCAGTGGTGCTCTGCCTCCTGGGCATTCGGGCTCGGAACGGCCCCCTGCCGTTCCACACCGCTGCGCGTCAGCCCCGGTCTCTCACCGGGTTCCCCCATGTGGCAGCCCTGGACGCTACCGGAGGGATCATGGCCGCGCCAGCGGTACCGGCACCCCTGCCCGGGAGGGCCCGCGATGAGATTCAGGCCACCTTGACGCTGCGTTTACCACCGTGTTTCACTCCGGCTGATACGCACTCAACTCCAGGGGAAGCCGGTCGGAATCCGGCGCTGACCCGCAACCGTAGGCCCGTACAGAGTGCGGGCGAGCCGGAATGCCTGGAGCCAAGTCATTCAACGAGGAACGCCGTCGCGGACTACGGCGTGGTTCGACGGGCTCCGCCGCGGCTTGCGCCGTCCCGTGGGGCCTCTTTCGCCACGCTCAGGCCGCCCGGACGACACGAGGGGCCGTGGTGGGTACCACAGAGCGAACAGACCGGCGCGCGGGCAGACGTGGACTTCTGTCCCTCCTATCGGCGGGGCTGCTCACCTTCGTCGGGGGCGTGGCGTTCGTCGCGGGCACCTCCGCCGCGACCGCCGACCCGATCGAGAGCTGCACCGCCACGACCGGCGCGGTGGTGGCCGTCGACTTCGGCCCCTTCGCCGGCAAGGTCGTGCGCGGCTGCGACGCCACCCCCACCAGCGGCTACGACCTGCTGCACGAGGCCGGGTTCACCACCGAGGGCACCGGGCACGACGGCGACGGCTTCATCTGCCGGATCGGCCACGGCGACTTCAACTCCGGTACGCAGTACCCCACTGCGGACCGCGAGGACTGCGTCCTCACCCCGCAGGCGACGGCCTACTGGTCCTACTGGACCGCTTCCCCGGGCCAGAACAGCTGGAAGTACAGCCAGTTCGGGGCCATGGACCGCAAGCCCCAGGCCGGTGACGTCGACGCCTGGGTGTTCGGCGGGACGCAGGCCGGCGGGACCACCGGCAAGCCGGCCTTCTCCCCCGACCAGGTGCGTGCCGGTGGCGGCACGGCCCCGACCCCGGACCCGACCGGCACCCCCACCGTTCCGGCCGGCGAGGTCGACGCCACGGCCGCGGCGAAGTGGCTGTCGACCCGGCTCACGGACGGCGAACGCGTCGTCGACGAGGGCGCCGACGCCCCCAACCACTTCCTCACCGTGGAGAGCGCCTACGCCCTGGCCGCGGCCGGCGGCAAGAGCACGGGCCTCGACAAGGTCACCGCCTTCCTCGCGAAGGACACCGACGCCTACGCCTACCCGGCCGGCAAGGACAAGGCGCCCGACGCCAAGGCCGCCGCCCGTCTCGCCCTGCTCGCCGCGAGCACCGAGGGCGCCCCGCGGGCCTTCGGCGGACACGACCTGGTCGGCGATCTCCTGAAGCACGTCTGCCCGTTCGGCCCCGAGACCGGGGACGCCCCCGGCTGCACGGGCAAGGGCGACTTCCCCGGTGCCGAGCAGACCGAGGGTCAGGCCCTCGCGGTGCTCGCCGTCCTGCGCGGCGGCGCCATCCCGCCCGCCGCGTCGCTGGCCCGGCTCACCGACGTCCAGTGCGAGACGGGCGGCTTCACCGGCATCCTCATCCGCGCGGGCCAGAACTGCGACCCGGACCCCATGGCCACCGGCCAGGCCGTCCTGGCGCTGCACGAGGCCGGCGGTCACGACGCGGCCCTCGGCAAGGCCCTCACGTACCTGAAGGCGGCGCAGCTCGCGGACGGCGGGTTCCCCGGCTATACGGGCGCCACCACGGGCAGCCCCTTCGCGACGGCCCACGCCGCGCAGGCGCTGCGCCTCCTCGGCGACACCGCGCGGGCCGACGCGGCCGTGTCCTGGCTCTCCAAGCAGCAGCTGGCCGACGGCGGCTTCGGCTTCGAGGGGGCCACCGAGTCCGCGATCTACCCGACGGTCCACGCGGTCCTCGCCGGCCGTCACACCAGCCTGGCGGCCCTCACCACCAAGCGGCCCGGGCCGACCGAGCCCCCGACCACCCCGCCCACCACCCCGCCGACAAGCCCGCCGACGAACCCGCCCACCTCCGCGCCCGGTGACGGCCCCGACCTCAAGAGGGGCGTCGCCTACCTCACCGGCCCGGCCAACCTCCTCCAGGGCGCCTACTACAGCGCGGGCGGCAAGACCGGCCGCGCCGACTTCGGTCTCACCATCGACGGCGCGTACGCGCTCGCCGCCACCGGCCTGGACAACGCCAGGCTCCGCGGCATCGTGGACTTCCTCGACAAGGGCGGCAAGGACGGCGAGGGACGCACCGTCATCGACTGGACCGGGCTGGGCACCAAGTACGCGTCCGGCGGCTCCCTCGGCAAGGCCGCGCTCCTCGCGGAGGCGGTCGGCCGCGACCCGCGCGCCTTCGGCGGCAACGACCTGATCGCCGCCCTCGCCAAGGGTGTGTGCGCGGCGCCGAGCCAGGCGCCCGACCGCAGCTGCGCGGCCGCGGGGAACTACACCTACACGCCGTCCGTCTTCGGCCAGGCCCTGGGGGTCATGGCGCAGTCGCGCGCCGGTGAGAAGAGCGCGGCGCAGGCGCCCGTCACCTACCTGGGGAGCCTTCAGCAGCCGTCGGGGGCCTGGCCCAGCCTGATCCCGCCGACCGGCGACGCCGACGTCGACTCCACCGCCATGGCCGCGATGGCCCTGGACCTGGCGGAGGGGGCGCGGGCCCGGGGCTCGGTGGACAGGGCCCTCGCGTGGATCGCGACGAAGCAGCTGCCCGACGGCGGCTTCCCCGGCGCCTCGGGCACCTCCGTGAACTCCACGGCGCTGGCGGTGCAGGGCCTGTCCCTGGACGCGGCCGGGTACGGCGCCCAGATCGCCAAGGCCCGTATGTTCCTGTCCGCGCAGCAGAACGCGGACGGCGGCTTCAACGTGGCGAAGGAGGGCCAGCGCGGCTCCGACGTACGGGCCTCCACCCAGGCCGTCGGCGGCGCCACCGGCATCTCCTTCGGCGTCCTGGCCCGGAGCCTGGACGGCACCGTTGCGCAGCCCACCCCGCCCCCCGGCGGCGGCACGTCCGCCGGAACGTCGGGCGGTACACCGGTCATCGTCACCCCCGGTGAGAGCGGCGGCGCGGCGGGCGGCTCCGGCGGCGGGGGCAGCCTCGCCTCGACCGGCGTCCAGGCCGGCGGCCTCGCCGCGGCGGCGGTCGTCCTCGTACTCGCCGGCCGGCGCTTCACCGTGGTCGCGCGGCGGCGCCGCGGCGCCCTCGGGGGGCCGAGATGAGGTTCCGCGCCGTCCGCGGCCTCGCCCGTGCGGCGGCCGCGCTCGGGCTGGC